>JAFAHP010000011.1 GCA_019237175.1 Alphaproteobacteria bacterium | reverse complement strand
TGATGGGGTCGCCATTATCGGCGGGGAAGATCGACATAAACGCCGCCACCGAAACAGGCCTTTTGGTCAGCCTAAGCCTTGCGCCGAATCGGTGGCCGGGTTTCTAGCCGGTGCCACGCTTTGGCGCAGCTGCTCGCTGGCGCGAGGCTAAGGGACCGGGATGGGACGCCTTGACCCGGCAGGGCGGCGGGAACCAATGCTTGCGTTGTCGACAACCAAATAATTGCCATAATCGCATGGCACTGTTTACGGCGCGGCGGAGGAAGGGAGGGAGGGAGTTTGGTTGCTGTTCAGAGATCACCTGATCTCATCCTGATAAAACAGGCGGAACAGGCGGGCGCGGCGCGGGTGGTCGAGAAAATCTGCGGGCCGCTCCGCGGCAGCCGATGCCGCTCGTGGCCGGGAGCCGGAGCGCCGCCACCTGATCGGCGGCGGGTCAGCTGGCGAGCGGGGAAGGTTCGCCGTCGAGCGCCTCGCGGACGGCGCGGGCAAGGGTCTGCAATTGGTAGGGTTTACGCAGGATCGGGAGGCCCGCTTCGAGCGTGTGCCAAGCCTTGGCATAGCCGCTCGTCAGCAACACCGCGATATCCGGGTAAAGCTTTTTGATGTCGCGGGCGAGATTGAAACCGTCGAGCGCGCCCGGCATGACCACGTCGCTGAAGACGAGATCGATCGCCTCGCCGGATGCCAGCAATTCGAGCGCGGCGCCGGCCGACGAGGCATCCAGCACGCGATATCCAAGTTGATCCAATAAAAGCCGGGCGACGTCTTGGACGTCGGGGTTGTCCTCGACAACCAGAACGGTTTCGCGGCCGCGGGGCCGGGTCTCGTCGGCCTGCGGTTCTCTGCTGAGCGGGCGGGCACTGCGCGGCAGGTACATTGCCACCGTCGTGCCGTCGCCAACCCGGCTCGCTATCGTCACCGTTCCGCCCGATTGATGGGTCAAACCATAAACCTGCGACAGACCAAGCCCGGTGCCCTTATCGAGCTCCTTGGTCGTAAAGAACGGCTCGAACACTTTTGGCAGGATGTCGGGCGGGACGCCGCTGCCGGTGTCGGTGACGCAGAGTGCGACAAACTCCCCGCTCAGAGCGGCGGGGGTATCGCCGGGTTCGAGCCGGACATTGCGGGCGGCGATCGTGATCGTGCCGCGATCGGGCATCGCGTCGCGGGCGTTGACCACAAGGTTGATCAGCGCCAGCTCCAATTCATGGACATCGACCGCCACCGGCCAGACATTGCGCCCGATGTCGATGACCAACTCGATGTCGCTGCGGGCCGAGCTGGCGAGAAGATCACGAAACTCGGCGAGGCGCTGGCGCAGGCTGATCACCATCGGTTTCAGCGGTTGCCGGCGAGAAAACGCGAGCAACTGACGGGTCAAGGTCTCGCCCCGCGCGGCGGCGTTCTCGATCGCCTCGATCGCGCGCAGATTGCGCGCATCGCCGGCAAGGCGCTCCTTCAACAGCTGCGCATTGCCGCTGACGACCATGATCATGTTGTTGAAGTCGTGGGCGATACCGCCGGTCAGCTGGCCCAGCGCCTCCATTTTCTGGGATTGGGCGAGCTGCTCCTGGGCGTATCGCAATCGCGCCTCGGCCTCGCGCCGTTCGGTGATGTCACGGGTGATTTTTGTAAAGCCGATCAGCCGCCCTTGTTGGTCGTGAACCGCGCCGATCTCGACACTGGCAAAAAACAGCGATCCGTCCTTGCGCACCCGCCAGCCTTCGGCGGTGTAAGTCCCCGACACGGCGGCGGTCGCCAAGGCTCGCTCCGGTATCCCCGCGGCGCGATCGGCCACGGTGTAAAAAGTCGAGAAATGGCGGCCGACAATTTCGTTTTCGGCATATCCCTTGATCCGCGCGGCGCCGGCGTTCCACCCCGCGACAATCCCGTGCGGGTCCAATCTGACCAGGGCGTGATCGGTTACCGCTTCGCTAAACAGGCGAAACTGACGCTCGCTTTCGCGCAGCGCCTCGCCCGCCAGCTTCTCGCTCGTCACATGCCGCCCGATGAGGTAGATGAGTCCGTTTTCCGCCGTCAACGTCCAACTGATCCACCGCCACGAGCCGTTCTTGTGGCGAAAGCGGTTTTCGATGCGCACCGTCGGCACGCCTTCGGCGAGCCGCCGCCTTCCCTTTATCGAAGGAGCGGCGTCCTCAGGATGTCTGAGTTCGCTGACATGCATCCTCTTGATCTCGTCCTCGCTCCAGCCGAGCAATCGGGTCCAGGCGGGGTTGACGCTGGTGAAGTAGCCGTCGAAGTTCGAGACTGCGAGGAGATCCTCCGACACTTGCCAAATCCGGTCGCGCTCGCGGATGCGCTCGGCGATTTCCGCTTCGAGCCGATCGTTCAAAACCCGAAGCGCCTCTTCCTTACGCACGCGTTCGGTGGTCTCGATGCAAGTGGTTAGAATCCCGCCGATGCCGTTGGGGGCAGCATCGTCGGGGATCGGGCTGTAACTGATCGAAAATCGTGCGTCCTCGACGGTCGATCCGCGGCGCCGCACTTTCCACGGGTGATCGACGGCAAAAAAGGCGCTGCGTTCGCCTCGCAGAATCGCCTGGTTGAGCGGCCCGAGCTCAGGGCAAATCTCCCACCACACGTCGCGCAGTGGCCGGCCAAAGGCATCCGGATGCTTGTCGCCGAGGATCGGTCGATAGGCGTCGTTGTAGATCAACACGAGTTCGGGTCCCCATCGGATCGCCATCGGGAAACCGGAGGCGAGGATCATGGCGACGGCAAGCTCGAGGCTCTTCGGCCAGCAGTGTCTGCCGCCGAGCGGCGTCGTCGACCAATCGATCTCACGCAGCCGCCGCGCCATTTCTCCCGGCGGCTCGACAGGAACCACAGTGGTCATTGTGTTCGGCTGAATTCTCCCCCGCACTCAGGATGCGTGCTCGGCGTACCGCACGCCCGCCCCTCTCCACTCCTGCTTTGGCGTTTGCCGCTCAGTCAACTGACCCGACTTCCTGTGGAGTTCACGATGGTAAAGCCCTCAGTTTTCCTTCGGCCTGCCGTGTGCCCAATGCAACGGCGATCCAAAACGTTTTGTGTGGTCGGATGGTTCCGCCGATTTATCGCCGTTTGTTCGGAATTTGCCGGCCAAACGGTCGAGCTGCCGCAATCCTGCCATGTTCAGATCCGCGCTGGTGCTATTGAGCGCGCCATATGACGACGCCTGGCTGCGCGTACCGCAAATCTTAGCGGCCCTCTCCGCCCCCAAGGGGCGGTGGGTGGAATTTAAGGCGATCACTGCACGATCGGTAAATATCGTAGCCCGTGAGCGGGGGCGTTTGAACGAGGCGGCCGGCAGTCGCCCAGGGCCCGTCAACAGACCTTCCGGTCTCGTTGCGCCGCTCGCAACAACACCCCAACCTCGGCGTCGCTCACCTGCTCGAAATCCTCATACCATTGGCCGACAGCAAAAAACGGCTCGGGCGTGATCACACACACGATGTCGTCCGCCTCCTTACCGAGTTGGCCGGCGGTGTCGGGTGCTGCAGTCGGCACCGCGACGACGACGCGCGCCGGCTGCAATTGCCGCAGGGCCGCGATCGCCGCCCTCATCGTCGCACCCGTCGCGAGCCCGTCATCGACGATGATGACGGTGCGTCCGCGGATATCGCGCGGCGGGCGACCGCCGCGATAGAGGCGCTCGCGACGTCCCAGTTCGTTCACTTCCTTCGCTGCGACCGCATCGATCTCATCGCCGGGTATCGCGAGCCGCCCGACGACGTCATCATTGAGCACCCGGATCCCACCGCTGGCGATCGCACCCATCGCCAATTCCTGATGGCCGGGCACGCCGAGCTTGCGCACCAAGAAGATG
The DNA here is from genome assembly GCA_019237175.1 of Alphaproteobacteria bacterium. Taxonomy (GTDB): domain Bacteria; phylum Pseudomonadota; class Alphaproteobacteria; order ATCC43930; family CGMCC-115725; genus AP-15. The sequence continues at coordinate 1,658 of JAFAHP010000011.1, read as the reverse complement.
TCGAGCGGCGCACGCAACGCCCGCGACACCTGGTAAGCGACGGGCACTCCGCCGCGCGGTAAGCCGAGCACCAGAACATCCGGGCGAGCGATATAGGCCGCCAGTTTTTCGGCGAGCAGCCGTCCGGCTTCGGTTCGGTCGCGAAAGCGCTCTGGGGCCATGTCGCCTCCGTACCCAGCGCAATCTATGGGACAGCCGGCACTGGCCGGCCCAACCGTCGCCGGCGCCGAGCATAGTACAGCAATGTCGGGTCGGTTGCAGCGGGCAACACGAGGAACCGGGTTGTCCTTTGGTGACCGGCCGTGTCTCGCCCCCGTGAGCCGGCTCGGCGTTGCCGCGATGCTGAAGGATCGATCTTGGCAAAGTATAGGCGGGGCTGTTGGGCCCCAATCGATTTGATCTGATGATGGGGTGACGCCGATCGCCGAGAATAGAGTCCGGGCAAGTTAGGTGACGGTCATTTCGCCAAGATAGGCGCGACGGATCTGCTCGTTTTGCCGCAATTCCGCCGAGGGGCCGCTGAGCACGACCTGGCCGGTCTGCAGCACATAGGCGCGGTTGGCGATCTGAAGCGCCATGTTGGCATTCTGCTCGACCATAAAGATCGTCGTGCCCTGGCGGTTGATCGCGCGGATGATGTCAAAAACCTGCTCGACATAGGCGGGCGACAGCCCCATCGAGGGCTCGTCCATGCATAAGAGCTTGGGGTGCGCCATCAGCGCCCGGCCGATCGCCACCATCTGCTGCTCGCCGCCCGACAATGTGCCAGCGAGCTGGCGCAGCCGCTCCTCGACCCGCGGAAACAACGCGAAAACGCGCGCCAGATCCTCGTCGAATTCCGGTCCGCGCGGCCGGGTATAAGCGCCCATTTCGAGGTTTTCGTATACCGTCATGCGCGGGAACAGCCGCCGCGCCTCGAGCACCGGGGCGATGCCGCGGCGCACGCGTTCGGCGGTGCTCACACCGCTCAAGGACCGACCCTCGTACAGCACCTCACCACGGGTCGGCCGCACGATCCCCATGATCGCCTTCATCGTCGTCGACTTGCCCGAGGCGTTGCCGCCCAACAGGCAGACGATCTCCCCGGCCTCGATCCGATAGTCGACCGATTTCAGCACGTGAAGATCGCCGTAATGGGTGTCGACGGCGTTGAATTCGAGCAGCGGCTCGTTCATGACGCCATATAACCCCCTCCCGCTCGATGGGGGCGGGAACACGCTGACGATGTATGAACCCCGCAGCCCCGCCAAACCGCGGAGTGGGGCGTTTGCGCGGCGGCCATCACCTGGGTCTCACGCATAGGCCGCACTTCGCCCGAGATAAGCGCGAATCACTTCGTCGTCGTTACGCACCACTTCCGGTGGCCCTTCGGCGATCTTTTCTCCGTGGTCCAGGACGACGACATTGTCGGCGAGGCTGACAACGACATCGAGCTTGTGCTCGATCAATACGATCGTCAGCCCGGCGTTGTGCAGGCTGTTGATCTGTTCGGCGAGCTCCAAGGTTTCGGCCGGGTTCATGCCGGCGGTCGGTTCGTCGAGCAGCAACAGCTTGGGCCGCGAGGCAAGCGCCCGTGCGATCTCGGTCCGCCGCCGGTTCGCGTAAGACAGGCTCGATGCAACGTGGTCGGCGCGCGGCACCAGCCGGTTGCCGAACAG
>JAFAHP010000643.1 GCA_019237175.1 Alphaproteobacteria bacterium | reverse complement strand
TCACCGCAAAGACTCCTAGCGATTAAGATGGCCGATGCCTGTTTGATCGCCTTGCCCGGCCTCGGGCCGGGTATTCACGAGAAACGGGCAAGACGGGTGCCGCTGCTCGTGGATGCCAGGACCAACCCCCGGGTTTAGAACCGGCGGATCGTCCCCCGGGTTACGCCAGCGACGGGCGATCGGTCGCATAACCCGGGGGCCGGGGCGGGCAAGACGATCTTTGCGAACGACTGTTGCTACGTTCCGCATGGATTGGCGACGCGCTCTCAGCAAACCGGCGCGAGATGACTTACCGCTTGAACAGGGCCTCGGCGCCCTGGCGCTGGCCGAGCTTTGCCGTTATTTCAGCGCGGGTGCGCGCAATTTCGGCTTCGAGCTCGGCGATGTAGGCTTCGAGCTCGGCAATGCCCATCAGGCTCAGATCTTTGGGTGCCGGCGGTTTGCGGCGTGGTTCAAGCTCGGATTCGTCGATCATATGGCATCCCTTGGCGTTTGCCGTTCCCTGGCTGTTGTCTTCCCTCGGTCGACCGCGGGATTATATATCGATCAAGCTCCTCCGCGCTGTGTCGCGCCGCGCCGACAGCGCTTGCCGAGCAGTCAAATCCAGGATCCGTGTCATGCCTGCACCGCTGATGCCAAAAGCGACCGCCGTATGGCTGGTCGAGAATACTTCTCTCACATTCGAGCAGATCGCCGATTTTTGTAGTCTCCATCCGCTCGAAATTCAGGCGATCGCCGACGGCGAGGTGGCGAACCAGATGCAAGGGCTCGACCCCGTCGCGAACGGCCAGACCACGGCCGAGGAGATCGCGCGCTGCCAAGCCGATCCCGAGGCTCGGCTGGCGTTGTCCCCGCGTGCGATGCCGCCGCAGGTGATCAAGCACAAAGGCCCGCGCTACACGCCGATCGCCAAACGCCAGGACAAACCCGATGCGATTGCTTACCTGCTGCGCAGCCACCCGGAATTATCGGACGCGCAAATCTCGAAACTGATCGGAACGACCAAACCGACGATAGCGGCGGTGCGCGATCGCACGCATTGGAACAGTCCGAATATCAAGCCGCGCCACCCCGTCGCCCTCGGCCTATGCACCCTCGACGAACTCGAAGACGCCGTCCGCCGCGCCCGCGCCCGCATGCCCGCCGAGCAGGCTGCAGCACTGGCGAGCGGGGAGACGGCGGAGCCGCTGGAGAATTAGCCCGAACCGCTACCGGCGTAACCGGGATAAGTTTCGATATAGGCCCCCAGGACATCTCTCTCGATGTTCACGCGGCTGTCGCCCGGCGCTGCGCCGCGACATGCCCGCTGACCGCGGCACCGTCGGTTGGCGTCAGCCGCAAAAAACCGAGTCCCGCGACCAGCGGGATGAGCCCTATCAGGAAGAAGGCGAGCCGAAAATCCCCGACCGTGAGTTTTGTCGGACCGGCGATCACCGCGAGCAACGCCGCCCCGACAGCGACGCCGAAGCCGCGGGCAACCTGCTGCGCCACCCCGGCCACACTGGTGCCTTTGCTCAGCAATCCCGCCGGCATATCGGCATAGCTGACCGTGTTCAACGCCAGATATTGCCCACTGCGCACACAACCCGACAGGAAGACTAACGTCACGATCAGCCACACCGCCGAATCCGCCTGCAACAGCCCGCAGGCCGCGGTGACCGCAGCGGAGAGAAAAGCGGTGCCGACCAGCAGACGGCGAAAGCCGAAAGAACGCAGCAAGGGTCCCGCGAAGGGGCGCACCGCCATCGCTCCGACACTTGATGCAAAGGTCAACAGTCCGGATTGAACCGGGCTCATCCCAAACCCGATCTGAAACAACAGCGGCAGCAAAAACGGCACGGCATCGAGACCGACGCGGCATAGGCCGCCGGTTACGGTGCCGATTCGAAAGGTGCGGATTCGCAATAAGGCAAGATCGAGGACCGGATCCTGGCGCTGCCGGGCGTGCCAGCCGTAGACTGCCAAGATCGCCAACGCTGCAGGGAAAAATGCAACCCCCAGCATGCCCGGTATGAGCGGGCGCCCGAGGTTCTCGATCGCCACCTCCAGCAGCGCTAGGCCGATCCCGCAAATGAAAAAGCCGCGCAGGTCAAAGCGGACCGGTGCCGGCGCGCGGAAATTCTCGAACAGGCGGATCGCCAGAGCCAGGCCAAGTACGCCGACCGGCAGGTTCAGAAAAAATATCGCGCGCCACGAAAACCAGCTGGTCACAAAACCGCCGACAATCGGGCCGGCGGTGGGCCCGATCATCGCCGGGATCGTCATCCAATTCATCGCCGAGACGAGGTCCGAGCGCGGAAAGCTGCGCAGCAGGATCAAGCGGCCGACCGGCGTCATCATCGCTCCGCCGAAACCCTGGATGACCCGCATCGCGAGCAGCACCGGAAGGTTCGAGGCGACGCCACACAAGGCCGATCCCGCCGTGAAGATCGCGACCGCCGAACAGAATACGACGCGAGCGCCGAGCCGATCGGCGATCCAGCCGCTGACCGGGATAAAAACGGCGAGGCTCAAAAGGTAAGTCGCGATGACCAGGTTCAGACGCAACGGGGTCTGGCCAAGGCTCTTCGCCATCGCCGGGATCGAGACGGCGATCATCGTCGAGTCGAGCCCTTCCATAAAAAAGGCGCACCCGACGATCAGCGCCACAGTGATCGCCCGCCGCGGATACGGCGTCGTGACGGGAGGGCGGGTGTCACTCACCGGCCGTGTTCTCTGCTCGTCGGCGACCCACGCGATCGCCAAGCTCGCCCACCGCTGAGCGGCCGCCCGCTTCCGTCCGCACTGTGGTTCCGGGTTGTTGACACGTAACGACGCGTCGACGATAGCCGATCGCAGGGTTGAATGGGGTGGCAAAGGTGAATGACGGCGAAATCAGCAACGAACTTCTTGAGCGCTGGGCGCTCGCCTATCTTGGCAGCTACGCCAGTTCCGCCGAGAATTTGCGGCGGGTGCTGCTGCG
>JAFAHP010000636.1 GCA_019237175.1 Alphaproteobacteria bacterium | reverse complement strand
GGTCAATGGCCTTTGATGCTCGGTATCCTTCGCGAAGCCTTAGCGCGCTTTGCGGTGAAGTGTTAATTCTCCGAAGCAATTGGCTCGGGGAGGCGGCATGACCAAGCGCATCCTGGTGGTGGAGGACACCGAAGACAACCGCCGCATTGTCCGCGACCTCTTGTCGAGTGTCGGTTACGCGCTGATCGAGGCGGCGGACGGCGCTGAAGGGGTAGCACTGGCGCAGAGCGAAAAGCCCGATCTGATCCTGATGGACATCCAGTTACCGGTCGTCGACGGTTACGAAGCAACGCGCCGCATTCGCGCCATTCCCGAGCTCGCGGGTGTACCGATCATCGCGGTGACGTCCTATGCGCTCTCGGGCGACGAGGCCAAGACCCGCGCGGCCGGCTGCGACGGCTATGTCGCGAAGCCCTTCAGCCCGCGCCAGTTGCTCGCCAAAATCCGTGAATTCCTGCCCCCACAGGATTAACGCAGAGGACGCTGAGGGTTCGCGGAGGGCGCAGAGGTGACGGAGAACGAAATCGGCGACATGATCATCGCGTCGGCGATGAAGATTCACACGGCACTTGGCCCGGGGCTCCTCGAAAGTGCGTATGAGACATGCCTCTTCTACGAGCTGGAAAAGCAAGGCCTGCCGGCGCGCCGGCAGGCCTTAATTCCTATTCGTAACCAAGATCTGACAATCGATAACGGTTATCGAGTTGATCTTCTCGTAGGCGAGCGCGTCATTGTCGAACTCAAGGCGCTTGAGGCGATCCACCCTGTCCATCGTGCGCAGCTGCTGAGCTATCTGCGGCTCGGGCGGTTCAAGTTGGGCTATTTGTTAAATTTCAATGTGGCGCATATGCGCGACGGGATCGTCAGATTGGTCAATGGCCTCTGACCCTCTGCGCCCTCGGCGCTACCCTCAGCGTCCTCTGCGATGAGGAGTTGATAGATGCGTGATCCGCCGCTGATCCTCATCGCCGACGATGTACCGGACAATCTCGAGATCTTAGAGATGCGGCTCGAAAGCCAGGGCTATGCAGTGGCCACCGCTGTCGACGGCGCCGAAGCCGTCGAAAAGACGCGCGCATTGCAGCCCGATCTGTTGCTGCTCGACATTATGATGCCCAAGGTCGACGGCATCGAAGCACTGAAAGCGATCAAGGCCGACCCGACGCTACCCTTCATCCCGGTGATCCTGGTCACCGCGCGCGCCGACGCCAGGGATGTCATCGCGGGTCTCGAAAGCGGCGCCGACGATTATCTGACGAAGCCGGTGGACCATGCGGCCCTGTCCGCGCGGGTGCGGGCAATGCTGCGCATCAAATCACTGCACGACACGGTGCAGGCCCAGGCGCAGCGCTTGGAGCAACAGGCCGCGGATCTTGCGGCATTGAACCGGACGTTGGAGCAGCGGGTCGCCGCCCAGGTCGACGAGATCGAGCGGGTAGGCCGGCTGAAGCGATTCTTGGCGCCGCAAGTTGTTGATACAATTATCGCTTCGGGCGGCGAAGCGATGCTCGCACACCACCGGCGCGACATCGTCGTGTTGTTTTGCGACATGCGCGGATTTACCGCCTTTTCCGAAACCGCCGAGCCGGAAGACGTGATGACGGTGCTCGGCGAATATCACGCCGTACTCGGGCCGCTGATCCATCGCTACGAGGGCACCCTCGATCGCTTTACCGGGGACGGTCTAATCGTGATCTTCAACGACCCGGTGCCGTGCCCCGATCCGGCAGACCGGGCGGTGCGGCTCGCCGTCGAGATGCGCGACGCGGTCGTGTCGCTTTCCCGCTCATGGGAAGCGCGGGGGCACGCGATTGGCTTTGGCGTCGGCATCGCCCAAGGATATGCCACTCTCGGGCAGATCGGTTTCGAGGGCCGGTTCCATTACACGGCGATGGGAACCGTTATCAACCTTGCAGCACGTCTGTGCGCCGATGCCGAAAGCGGGCAGATCCTCGTAACCCGGCGCATCGCCGCGGCCACCGACAGCGTTGCCGAGTACGAACCGATGGGCGATGTCACGGTCAAAGGCCTCAGCCGCCCGGTCACGGTCCTGAACGTGCGCTGCCTGCTATCGTAGCCGCACCAATCAGATTTCGATGCGCGCGCGTGTTCCGGTTGAGAAAGTAGCGAATACGCGGGTGTGGACGGCGGAGCCTCACACTACTACTCCCTCGCCCGCTTGCGGGAAGAGGGTCGGGGGTGAGGGGGCGCGCCGGCGGCCTTATCGCCCCGGGGGTCGTCGTGCCTTGCCTCTCACCCGGAGCCGCTGCGCGTCTCCGACCTCTCCCCGCCGGCGGGGGGAGATGGCCGCGTCACCGCTTCACGTGCGATCCGGCTAGTCGCCCGCCTTCAGCGCGCGGGCGGCATCGAGGGCGGCGTAGGTCAGGATGCCGTCGGCGCCGGCGCGTTTGAACGCGATCAGGCTCTCCATTACCGCGCGGTCGCCTTCGAGCCAGCCATTTTGCGCCGCGGCGTGCAGCATCGCGTATTCGCCCGATACCTGATAGGCATAGGTCGGCACGCGAAATGCCTCTTTGACCAGGCGCACGACGTCGAGATAGGGCATGCCGGGCTTGACCATGACCATGTCGGCCCCCTCCTGCAGGTCGAGCGCCACCTCGCGCAAGGCCTCGTCGCCATTGGCCGGGTCCATCTGATAGGTGCGCTTGTCGGCGCTACCGAGCGCCGTCTTCGACCCGATCGCGTCGCGGAACGGACCATAAAACGCGGAGGCATATTTCGCTGCGTACGACATGATCCGGACATGCATGAAACCGGCCTCGTCGAGGGCGTCGCGCACCGCGCCGACGCGGCCGTCCATCATGTCGGAGGGGGCGATGATATCGCAGCCGGCTTCGGCTTGGATCACCGCTTGCCGGCGCAACAGCGCCACCGTTTCGTCATTGTCGACATAGCCGTTGCGGATCACGCCGTCATGGCCGTGCGAGGTGAACGGGTCGAGCGCCACGTCGCATAACACGCCGATATCGGGCACCGATCGCTTGACTGCGGCAACCGCCCGGCAGACGAGGTTGCCGGGGTTCAGCGCTTCGCCACCCTCGGCATCCTTCAGCGCCGGGTCGATCGCGGGAAACACCGCGATGGCCGGAATACCGAGAGCTGCAGCTTCGCCGGCAGCATCGGCCAATGCCGAGATCGGCAGGCGAAAGACGCCCGGCATCGACGCGATAGCCTCTTTGTGCCCCTGGTCATGGACGAACACCGGCCAAATCAGGTCACCGACACTCAGCAGATTTTCAGCAACGAGCTTGCGCGACCACGGATCACGCCGGTTGCGGCGCATTCTCAGGCGAGGGTAGGGGGCGAGCGGCGGCAGAAACTCGGTCACGGAGCACCCCGGCATCAAACGCAACGAATGCCGGCAAAATACGCGCGCCTGCGGTGATACACAACGCGCCCGCGCCGCTCTGTCCGCCGCTTATTCGAGCGTGTAATCGTAGCGGATTAACCCGTTGAAGCGGGCAATGCGGTCATAGAGCGAACGGGCGGCCGAGCCGGGCGCCGCGGCCGCGGATCGCGCCGTCCGGAGCCAACAACCGGCGCTAGGTGTGGTCGTATATTTCGGTCGGCAGCTCGGTCTCATAAAACTGGAGATATTGGC
>JAFAHP010000631.1 GCA_019237175.1 Alphaproteobacteria bacterium | reverse complement strand
TGTGGGGGGAACCCCCCAGTCCGGAAAATAGACCACGCCGTTGACGACGGCGGCGCGCGCCGACACATCGCCGCCGGTGGTGGCCACCCATTTTGGAGCAAGTGTGGCAACGTTCGACGGCGAGATTTTTCTTTCGGTGTGATTACTGGCCGTGTTTTGGTAATTTTGGCCGAACATCGGCCATTCCGCGCCAAAAACGCCCTTGTCCGCATACGCTGCACCTGACAGCATGCAAAGTGCGGCACAAAGAAGCCAGCGGAATTTTCGCCCCTCTCCAAGCATTGATCTCCTCCCTTTTCTTACTTTGAGCGCGCCAAGTTTCTGGCTTATCTCGCATCTCGGCAGTCCAATCGGCGCTGGGACTGATTCCCGCGAATGGCCGCGGGAGGAGAGATGGTTAATGAGCTGCTCGTCGACTCAGACTCCTAAGGTCGCGACTTATTCCGCTGCACTGGAGCTCCGGACGAGAAAGAGTGTCGATTAACGGCAGGCTCGGCAGCGTGCCTCGCCTTCGTCGCTTTCACTTTTACGTGATGATGTATTGCAGGCCGCGGTCACAAATCGGCTCGCCTCATCCTGCAAATCCCAACAGACCTTAGATACGCCCGTCTACACCAGGCGCCCCCGACCTTGAGACAATGTGTTGCTTCTGGACGATTTTCTGAGGTTCAGAACCCTGATGCATCTAACCCTTTTGACAAACTCGCGGTACGATTTGTGTCTCGACCGCGATACGGGAGAAGTGCCGATGAACGACGCGGTGGCGGAAAACCTCGTCCTCTATTCATGCGCGGACCGGATCGCGACTTTGACCCTCAACCGCGCGGAAAAACTCAACGCGTTCAACGACGATCTGGTACGTCATCTGGCCGATGCGCTACGCCGCTTCGATCTCGACGATGATGCCGAGGTCGCTATTATCTGCGGCGCCGGCCGCGCCTTTTCGAGTGGTGCGGATGTACACCAGCGCCAGCTGCGCCGGCGTGAGGAATTCCTGCAGCATGGCGGGCCACAGGGCTGGGGAGCCAATTCTGCTGATCTCTTGACCCGTTCGGTGAATTGGAAACCGGTGATCGCCGCACCCCACGGCTATGCGATGGGATTGGCGCTCGGCATCGTGCTCGAATGCGACCTGATCGTCGCCGAAACCGCAACCAGGTTCCAGATTACCGAAACCTCGCGCGGGCTCGGCGGCTCAAAATACTGGGCGCTCTTGAATTTCCGCGGTGCTGCCGCGTTTGCCGCCGAGGTCGCGCTGACCGGGCGCTTTTTCAGCGCCGAAGAAGCGCTCGCCGCCGGCATCATCAACCGGGTGGCGCCGGCTGGCCGCCATCTCGATGCGGCCCGCGAGCTGGCGGCCGAAGTTGCGAAAAACCCGCCCCTCTCGGTGCGGGCGACAGTGCGGACACGGCGCTGGTATATGGACCAGATCGAGCGCGAAGTGGCGATGCAGACCGCACCGTTGAAGCTCTACCTGACCGAAGACTTTCACGAAGCCGCCCGCGCCTTTGCCGAAAAACGCAAACCCGGTCCGTTCAAAGGCCGCTAATAGACTTCGGGTGCGTTTCCAGAGGCACCGCCATCAGTTAACTTGATCATTCAATCAAGGTTGACTCAATCGATGCTCGGAGGCAACAACACCGCCCGGCACAGGGCAACCCACACTCGCCCGTTACGAGGGATCAGGGATGATCACACCCGCTTATATGCGCACGATGGCCGCGTACAACGCCGAAATGAACCGCCGGCTCTACGGCGCCGCGGCGCGGCTCCCCGACGATGAGCGGCGGCGGCCGCGCGGCGCTTTCTGGGGTTCGATCCATGGGACGTTAACCCACATTCTATGGGGCGACCGGCAGTGGATGTCGCGGTTCGACAACTGGCCAAAACCCGCGACCCCGATCAGAGAAAGCGCCGGGATGATCGACGACTTCGCCGAGCTGATGCACGAGCGCGAGCAGGCCGATGGCGAAATCACCCGGTGGGCGCACAAGGTTGACGACGCTTGGCTAGACGACGAGCTAACCTG
>JAFAHP010000371.1 GCA_019237175.1 Alphaproteobacteria bacterium | reverse complement strand
GGCCCGATCAGCGTCACCGGCTATCCGGACATGCCGCCGGTCAAACCGGGCCTCTCGTTTGGCGACACCGGCACCGGCATGCTGATGGCCGCGACGATTCTCGGCGCGCTGCACGAGCGCAATCGTACCGGCCAGGGCCGCCGGCTGCAGGTAGCGATGCAGGACGCAATGATCCATTACATGCGTACCTGCTTTTGCACGATGGCGCGCACCGGTAAGGCGGCGCCACGCAACGGCGCCAAATCGGGTGGCGGCAACAATGCGCCCTCCGGGCTCTACCCGGCCAAGGGCGGCGGCCCCAACGACTATGTCTACCTGACGACCAGCCGCGCCAACCCCGAGCACTGGTCCCGGTTGATGAAATTGATCGGGCGCGAGGAGTTGATCGACGATCCCCGGTTCGCGACCGGTGACGCTCGCGTCAAGAACGAAAAAGAGCTCGACGCCATCATCGGCGAATGGACACGCCAGCACGACAAGCGCGAGGCGATGGAAAAGCTCATTGCCGTCGGCGTGCCCTCGAGCGCTGTGTTCGACACGATGGAATTGCAGAACGAGCCCAGCTTCGCGGAGCGCGGGATCATGCAGGTCGTGCACCATCGCCAGGGCGACTACAAGATGGCGACCTGGCCGGTGCGCATCGACGGCAAGACGGTGCGGCTGAAGCCGTCGCCGGCGCTGGGCGGCGACAGCGCCGAGGTTCTGCACAATTGGCTTGGTATTGCCACCGGTGAGGTTGAGAAACTGCGCCAGGAAGGCGTCATCTAGCGGCAAATTGCCCCTCACCCTCCCGCTTCGCGGGTCCCTCCCTCTCCCCGCATGCGGGGAGAGGGCTGGGGTGAGGGGCCGCTGAGGGAGCGCTGATGCGCCTGCGACTTTTCGAGAATTACCGCTTTGTGTTGTATGCGCCGTTTTACGCGGCGCATACAACCGGGGCTTATGAGGCCGAGGGGCTCGACGTCGAGCTCGCGCCGTCGCCGGGCGTCGGCAAGGCAGAGCAGGCACTGATTGAAGGCACCGTCGATGTGATCTGGGCCGGCCCGATGCGGGTCATCAAGCACCATGACGACAATCCGGCCTCGCCGCTCGTCTGTTTTGCCGAAATCGTGTGTCGCGATCCGTTTTCGATCGTCGGCCGCTATCCCAATCCCGGTTTTGAACTCACTGATCTCAAGAAAATGCGGTTCGCCAGCGTCAGCGAGGTGCCGACGCCGTGGCTGTGCCTGCAGGAGGATTTACGCCAGATAGGCATCGACCCCGATGGTCTTGACCGTATCACCAACCGCAGTATGACCGAAAATCTCGCCGCATTGCGCGAAGGCCGGCTTGACGCTGCGCAATTCTTTGAGCCCGTCGTCGAAGAAGCGGTGTCGTCGGGCGTCGGCCATTTGTGGTACGCCGCCAGCAGTCGGGGGCGCACGACCTACACTGCATTGGTGACGACGCGCAATCGGCTGGCGGACAATGCCGAAGCGCTGCTGCGGATGGTGCGGGCGATTTACCGTAGCCAAGAGTGGCTGCAAACGAGTTCGCCGGCCGCGATTGCCGCCGCCATCGCCTCGTTTTTTCCAGCCCTGGAGCAGCCGGTATTGGCGCGGAGTCTCGGCCGCTATCAGCGACAGCGCGTGTGGGAGAGCGACCCGGTACTCCCCGAAGCCGGCTTTGAGCGATTGCGCGGCGGGCTTCTTTCGGGCGGGTTTATCCGCCGGCCGGTCCCTTATTCAGCATGCGTCGACAACCGGCTCGCACGGCAACTCGTCGCCCGTAGCGACAACTAAAGTTAATCGTTGCAAGGCATGTGAGCGGGATCTGGCGTCGGCGTGGCGCCAATACCGGCGCCGGTGGCGTAACCGCGTCACAATCCAGCTCAGCGGCAATTGGCCATCAAAATGTAATAATTTTTCGCAGCCGGTCTTTTATCACAACCGGCGTTTGCCATTTTATGCCACAATATCTGCAGTGCCGAGTTTGGGCAAAGCGGAGGGAGAGGGGTCAAATGGCAACGCTGGATGAACTCAGTCAGGAAAAGCAGAAGTTG
>JAFAHP010000280.1 GCA_019237175.1 Alphaproteobacteria bacterium | reverse complement strand
GCACCGCCGCAACATGGCCGACGGGAGAAGGGTGCTGCGGCGCTGCCCAGGACGCTGCCGATTTTTTCAGCGAGCGGTGCTGGGCGTGGATGCTAAAAACGGTAAAGAGGAGTCTGCCTTGCGCATACCAAAAATGGCGAGCGCCCGAAGAGGCGATCGAGTGTCACCTTTGGGCGTAGATGCTTTGCGTTTGCTTTGGCGCAGTCCTATTCAATCACTTGGTTGGCGCCCGCGAGAAGGTCCGGTGGGATCGTGAGGCCGAGCGCCTTGGCGGTCTTCAAATTTATGTCGAGATCGAATTTGGTTGTTTGATAAATCGGAAGGTCGCCCACTTTGGCGCCGTTGAAGATTTTGTACACATCGTCGACGAGTCGATCACGGGCTTCCGCGTCGTCGGCGACACACCCGATCAACCCGCCCCGTTCGACGTAATCACCCGTTCCATACATCACCGGCAAACGGGTCTTCTCCGCCAATTCAACGATAGACTGGCGGTGGGCGTATTGGTCGCCTTCGCCGGTCACCAGCACCGCGTCCGGCCGTTCCCGCGCCATCGTCGCGAAAACCCGCTCGATCTCCACAGTGGTTCCCTCGTCGAGGAGCATTGCCACCAGCGAAATCCGCAATTGGCCGCTGATATCCTGCAGAACCCGCCCTGCCGGGCCTTTCCACATCTCCCGGAAGCCAAAAAAAGCAACGGTTGATAGGGAAGGGATGACCTCTTTCATGAATTGCAGGCGTTTCCCCCAGATCCCGGCTCCGGCATCGCGGCTGACCCCGGTAAGGTTCCCCGGGTAGGCCAGGCTGGTGACGACCCCTGCTTTGACCGGATCTTCCAGCATGTTCGCGACAATGAAAATTGTGCGCGTCGCCGCCAGAAGGGCTCGCACCACGCCTGTAGAGACAGTTACTATCACGTCCGGGCGCGAGGTCGCGATCTCTCGGGCCAAACTGGCATAACGCTCGTGATGCCCTTCGGCTGAATAGCGATCTACGATTAGATTTTTTCCTTCCTCGTAACCCAAGCTACGTAGGTTTGTGAAGAAGCCACGCCAAAAGCGGTCTTCGGTAATCCGGGCCGCCGGGATTGCCGGGTGGAGGATCGCGAGAAGACGCGTTGCAGGTTGCTGCGACCTTGCCGGGCCTGCGGCCACGCCAACCAGCAAGCCCAGGGCAAAGTCGCGTCGGTTCAACAAAATGGGTTTCTTCGTGGCGACATGATGTTGGGAAACCTCAGTAGACGCCCTTGAGCGGGGTCGTATCGCGCTTGTCGACAGTGGCCCCGGCGTTGCCGGTATCGCTGTAGTCGAGCAGTTTGTTGGACAGGCTTTGCGAGCCGACCATCCCCGCCGGATCTGGCGTCTGGCTGTTGCCGCCGAGATTGGGGAGGCCGTTTTCGGCGCTGCGCAGGCGGAAATCTGCAGCCTCTTTTGTACCCGCCCTGCCGGGACCGGCCTGCTCCATGATTTGCTGAGCCTGCTTGTCCGTGCTCTCTTCTTGCGGCCGCGGCGCCCCCGGCTCCGGCGGACGGAGATTAAAGTCAGGCGGGATCGTTAAAGGGGCGCGTGACTCGACTGCAAATTCGTCCGGCATCGTCGGGTCGAGTCCGATAATCTGCTTGAAGTCGCTGCATCCGGACAGCAATCCTACCCCGGCGAGGCAAGCAACGCCAAGCATAAAGTGGCCCCGGAATGCACCGGGGACCAGGCGATATTGAAACATGGTGGTAGTCCCTCCGGCCCGACATTTAATGCGCCTCGCGCCCTAGAAGCAAGCTCTCGAACAACATTGCCGCCACCCCGATGCAAATCGCGCTATCGGCCAAGTTGAACGCCGGCCAGTGATAGCTTCCGATGTGGAAATCGAGAAAATCCACGACCGCACCATAGCGAACCCGATCGACAACGTTGCCGACGGCGCCGCCGATCACCAGGCCGATTGCAAAACCGAGGAGCGGGCTCCTCACTCGGCCGAGCCAATAGGTCAGTCCGCTGACGATCACCGCGGCGACCAGCGAGAATAAAAAGACGTTTATATCGCCGCGGCCGCCCGCGGGGGCGGTATTGAATAGGCCAAAGCTCAGGCCGCGATTAAAGGTCAGAACGAGGTTAAAGAATGCCGTGATCGCATCGCCGGCAAAGGCGCGCCCGGCAAAGCGGGCGAGAACCAATGCTTTCGTCAGCTGATCCAGAATGACGACGATGAGCGCCGTGACGAGCCCAACCCGAAGCATCACCCCTTGCCCGCGATGCATGCGGCAGCACCGTGCCGGGCGGCCACAGCAGCGCAACGCCGGCAGAGGTCCGGGTGATCGGGGACAGCGCCGACTTCCGGCAAGACGCGCCAGCAGCGCTCGCAGCGCTCGCCCACAGCGGGCGAGACGCAGACCCCGATTTCGGATACGTCGGGCAGGCGCAAGGCGTGCTCGGGCGCCACCGCGACGCGTACCACGCCGGCCGAGGTGATGCACAATTCGGCCAGATCCACACCGCGGACCACGTCCTCGAGCCGCTCGGGAATGTATACCTCGACAGCAGCCTGCAGGCTCGATCCCAACCTCTTGGCGCCGCGTTCGAGCTCCAGTGCACCGGTAACGACACGGCGCAGGTCGCGAAGTTGCGCCCAACGCTCACTCAAGGCGGGATCGAACCATTCGCTCGGTATATCGGCGAAGAGCTCGAGATGAACGCTACGCTCCGGTGCATCGCCATGACGGGCGAGCCATGCTTCCTCGGCGGTAAAACAGGTGATCGGCGCAAGCCAGCGTACCAACGCATCGAAGACCCGGTCGAGCACAGTGCGCAGCGCCCGCCGGCGAAAATCATCGGGCGCGTCGCAGTAAAGCCGGTCTTTGCGGATATCGAAATAAAACGCCGACAGGTCGACCGCACAAAAACTGTGCAGTGCGGTAAACATGGTATGGAAATCAAAATTCTCGATCGCGCGGCGAACGACAAGGTCGAGTTCCGCCAGGCGATGCAAGACCCAGCGTTCGAGCTCCGGCATCGCCGCGACGTCGTCGGCCGCTTCGTTCGCGGTGAAGCCATCAAGAGCCCCCAACAGGTAGCGCAGAGTGTTGCGCAGCCGACGATAGACATCGCTCTGGTGCTTGAGAATCTCGGGGCCGATGCGCAGGTCTTCGGAATAGTCTGAGCTTACGACCCACAGCCGCAAGATGTCGGCCCCGCTCTGCTTGATGACATCCTGTGGAGCCACGACATTGCCGAGCGATTTCGACATCTTGCGACCCTGCTCGTCGAGTACGAAGCCATGGGTTAATACCGCGTCGTAGGGCGCGCGCCCACGCGTCCCGCAGGCTTCGAGGAGCGACGAGTGAAACCAGCCGCGATGCTGGTCCGAGCCTTCGAGATAGAGTGAAGCTGGCCAGCACAATTCAGGCCGCTGTTCGAGGACAAAGGCATGAGTGGAGCCCGAATCGAACCAGACCTCGACGATGTCGGTGACCTTCAGCCATTCGTCTGGGTTGTAGGCGTTGCCGAGAAAGCGTGCGGGATCGGCGCTTAACCAGATATCGGAGCCGTGCCGCTCGACCGCGGCCGCGACGCGCTGGACAACAGCGGGATCGCGCAACGGCTCGCCGGTGTCGCGATGAGTGAAGACGGGAATTGGCACGCCCCAGGCGCGCTGGCGCGACACGCACCAATCGGGGCGGTTTTCCACCATCGCAGCGATGCGGTTCCTGCCCTGCGGTGGGATCCATCGGGTGTTGGCGATCGCCACCAGCGCCTTTTCCCGCAGGCTGTTCGCGGTCATGCTGATAAACCATTGCGGCGTATTGCGAAAGATCAACGGCGCTTTGGACCGCCAAGAGTGCGGATAGGAATGAACGAGCACGCCGCGCGCCAACAGGCCACCCGCAGCATCCACAGCGGCGATTACCGCCTCGTTGGCATCTCCCCCTTTGCCGTCGGGCCGGTAGACGGCACGACCGGCGAATAGCGGAACACCCGACAGATACACCCCGTCGGGCCCGACCGTGTCGGGGACCGGCAGCCCGTTCGCCCGTCCTAATTCGAAGTCGTCGACGCCGTGGCCCGGGGCGATATGGACGAGACCCGTCCCCTGCTCGGCCTCGACAAAGCTCGCCGGCAACAACGGCACGTCGAACTCGTAGCCCCGGGCGGCGAGCGGGTGACGCGCCACAGTGCCGGCCAGCGCCGCCCCGGGAAACCGGGCGAGAACCGAATAGGCCTCGACCCCTGCCCGGGCGACGACGTCATCGACGAGCGCGGCGGCGACCAGCAGTACCTCGCCGGGCAATGCGCGGCTGCCGTCACCCGCCCTGTCAATCCGTATCACGACGTAATCGAGTGCGCCGCTGAACGCGATGGCGCGATTGCCGGGCAGCGTCCACGGCGTCGTTGTCCAGATCAGAGCCGCCGCCCTCACCAGGTCCGGCAGGCCTGTCGTGACAATCGGAAACCGTACCCAAACAGTGGTCGAGCGATGGTCGTGGTATTCGACCTCGGCTTCGGCGAGTGCGGTTTGCTCGACGACGGACCACAACACCGGCTTTGAGCCGCGATAAAGCCCGCCATTGACGAGAAATTTGCCGATCTCACGGACGATCTGCGCCTCAGCCGAATACGCCATCGTCGTATAGGGATTGGCCCAATCGCCGACGACGCCGAGCCGTTCGAACTCGACCTTCTGTACCTCGATCCAATGGGCTGCGAATTCCCGGCATTCACGGCGGAACTGATCGGGCGGGACGCTGTCCTTGGACATTTTCCGCGCCCGATATTTTTCTTCGATCATCCACTCGATGGGCAGGCCGTGACAGTCCCATCCGGGCACAAAAGGCGCATCCTTGCCGAGCATTTGCTGCGAGCGGTTGACCACGTCCTTCAAAATCTTGTTCAGCGCGTGGCCGATATGAAGATGGCCGTTGGCATAGGGCGGCCCGTCGTGCAGTACGAATTTCTCGCGTCCGGCCGCGGCTTCGCGCAGCCGCCGGTAGAGATTCATCGCCGTCCAACGGGCAAGGATGAGCGGTTCGCGCTTTGGCAGATCGCCGCGCATCGGAAAGTCGGTTTTCGGCAGGAAAACGGTCGGTCGATAATCGGTCGGCATCAAGAGCCTCTAAACGGCAGGAAATAAGCAAAGATGTTTCCGATCCTCAGAGGAGGACCGGCTTGGTAATTCGCGCCTGCCAGCCGTAATGCCGTACCATAGCGGTCATATAACAGCCGCTACGAGCAAATTCGAGAGCATTGCGAGAAGTTTTGCTGCTTTGCTAATGCCGCTTATAGCCGCGCTCCGACTATTCTTTTTGCCAGTTCAATTTGACGGTGCGGCCGTTAAGAAAGGCGCCGGACGCCTCGATGTGCCCGTCGCGCAGGTTGCCGACCATATCGGCGACCGGCCCGTGCGATCCGTCGGCCCGTTGCGCGTGCATGTGGATTACAACCGCTCCCGCGCGGGTAATGTCGCCAGCGAGATACATCGTCGCGCCGCGAATGGCGGCGGGCCATTGGCCCGAGATTTTATTCTTGGTAACAATGACTTGCGCCTTCAAACAGCGCGCCGGCTCGGCTGCGAATGCGCCATAGCAGATCGGCCCGCGGTATATCCCGGTCAGGTCTGCGACCGCGTTCGGCCTGGACGAGACGGGCACCTCCGGGATGATGGCCGGCGGCGCAGCCCGGGTGGTTGGGACCGGTGCTGCCGCGGCAAGCCGGGAGGGCTCGGCGTGTCGGTCCGTTTCTCCGTTTGGATGGCGGCTGGCTTCCTCAGCCTGCCCGCGCTCGACCGGTGCGGTCGCGGCCGTTTGCAACTGCTGCTGCGCGATTTTCGCGGCTTCGGTTTGCGACTGTTCGCGTCTCGCCTCGAAGGTCGCCAGTCGCGCCGTTGGCGCGGCCGTGCGTGCTGTCCGGGAGCGATATTCTGAAAATCCCCATACCGCCGCCGCTGCCCCGAGCAGCAGCACAATCGCGCCGGCGACCATTGAGAAGCGCACAATGCGCGCTTCTTGCCGACGACGGGTTGGCGGTGCCGGCAGGGGGCCGATGCCGTCGACCCCGGCGATGGCAAAGGTCCGCACCGGCTGCGGGATGTTCTTGTAACTCATCTCGCCGAGCGGTTTGAACGACAGCGAGAGCTTGTTGCGGATCTGATCGTATACGCTTCCGGCAATGCAAACGCCGCCGGGCTCGGCCGCCGCCTGAAGGCGAGCCGCGACGTTGACGCCGTCGCCAAGCAGATCGTCCCCTTGGACCATGACATCGCCGAGATTGACGCCCATGCGGAATTCGACGCGCCTGGACTCCGCGAGTTGATCATTGCGCGTGCGCAGCGCGGCTTGGATCTCGGTAGCACACCGCACCGCTTCGACGGCACTAGCGAACTCTGCGAGAATCGCGTCGCCGGCGGTGTTGAAAACGCGGCCGTTATGCAAGACAACAAGCTTTTCGAAGACTTGCTTGTGGCCGCGGAACGTCCGAAGGGTATGCTCTTCATCCTCGGCCATCAGCCGGCTGTAGGCTGCGACATCGGCGGAAAGGATCGTCGCCAGCTTGCGTTCGAGGCCTTGGTGTACGGCGTCGGTTTCGGCCACTCTCTCTATTTCCGCGTGGGAGCCGCTCCATCACAGCGCCAAGGGCGCTCTCGCGCTCCGATTTATCTCAAATTTCGGGCGACGGCCAGCACGCTCATTTGGTGATCGCAAGGAGTTCGCGCGCTCGACGGGCGTCCAGGGCGATCTGCGCCTTGAGGGCGTCGAGGTCGGCGAATTTTCGCTCCAGCCTGATATAGTCAACGAGCGCCACCCGTAAGTGGCGCCCGTAGAGATCGGCGTCGATATCAAAAAGATGCGCCTCGAGCCGCGGCTCGGGCGTGCCGATCGTCGGGCGCAGCCCGATATTGGCGACGCCGTCGATGGCGCGGCCGGCAAACGGGTCGTCGGCGCCGTCGCCCGAGACGCGTACTGCGTACACCCCGAATGCGGGGCGGATATAGTCGCCAAGCCCGAGATTGACCGTCGGAAACCCGATCGTTCGTCCGCGCCGATCACCGACCGCGACGCGGCCGTCGATCTCCCAGCAGCGGCCGAGAAGCACGGCCGCCTCGCGCGGCTTTCCCGATCTGAGCAATTCGCGGATCTGGGTTGACGAGTAGACGACCTCGCCCTCGCCTCGGATCGGCTCGAGCACAGTGACGCCAAAACCGCACCGCGGGCCGGCGGCACGGAGCATTTCGGGCGAGCCGCGGCGCCCCTTGCCGAAGGTGCAATCCCAGCCGACGACCACGTGCGATGCGCCGATCGCGCCGACGATTATTTCCGACAGGAAATCCTCCGCACTCTTCGCGGCAAAGGTGAGGTCGAAATGTTGGACGAATAAGAGGTCGACCCCGAGCCGCGCCAACTCGCGTTCCTTGACGCGGAACGGGGTCAGCCGAAACGGCTCGGCAGCCGGCACAAACACGCTGCGCGGATGCGGTTCGAAGGTCAGCACACCGACCGGATGGCCGCCCGCCCGCGCTAGGTTCTGTGCCCGCTCGATCAACAAAGCGTGGCCGCGATGCAGCCCATCGAAATTGCCGATCGTCAGCACCGCGCCGCGCGGGTGATGTGAGTGGGGGCCGGGATGTCGGATGACGCGGATCACGGAGCAGCGGGTCTGGGCACGGCTTGGCAGGTGGTCACCTGGACTGAAAATAGTCGCTCTGATGGCGCGAGGATAGCGCCTCGCAGGCGAAGGAGACTCGGAATCCGAGGGAGCAAGTGGGCTAAAAGCGGGCCTATCGATTTTTGGCCTGAAGCCGGCGTGCACCCGCCCGTCCCGCCAATCCCGCCCCGCCTCCCGCCGGCCGATGCGGGATGATGCCTGTTGTCGCCGCGATCCCGTATACTCTTGGCTGAACGACGGCGGAGGCAGGATGGGCGAGGAGCGGCCGGCGCGCGAAGTCATGGAATACGACATGGTCGTCGTCGGCGCCGGACCGGCGGGTCTCGCCGCGGCGATCCGCATCAAGCAGCTGGCCGCTGCCGCCGAGCGCGAAATCGCGGTTTGCGTCGTCGAGAAGGGCTCGGAGGTCGGCGCTCATATCATCTCGGGCGCGGTGTTCGAGCCGCGGGCGCTTAACGAGCTCATTCCTGACTGGCGCTATCGCGGTGCACCGCTCAACACCCCGGCGAGCGACGACCGCTTTTTGTTGCTGACCCGCTCCCGCGCGCTGCGGCTGCCGACCCCTCCGCAAATGAAGAACCACGGCAACTACATCATCAGCCTCGGCAATCTGTGCCGCTGGCTGGCGGGGCAAGCCGAGGCGCTGGGCGTTGAGATCTATCCCGGCTTCGCGGCGGCCGAGGTTCTTTACGACAATGCCGGGCGGGTCTGCGGGGTCGCGACCGGGGATATGGGAATCGGCAAGGACGGAAGGCCGACCGAGCGCCACCAGCCAGGCGTCGAATTGCGCGCAAAGGAGACCTTGTTTGCTGAAGGCTGCCGCGGGTCGCTGACCAAGACCTTGATCGAACGTTTCCATTTGCGCGACGGCATCGATCCGCAAACCTATGCGATCGGCATCAAGGAATTGTGGGAGGCAGACCCGTCACAGCACCGGCCCGGTCTCGTAATCCACACCGTGGGCTGGCCGCTCGACGCCAGCACTTATGGCGGCTCCTTTTTGTACCATCTCGAAGACCGGCTAATCTCGGTGGGTCTTGTGGTTGGGCTCGATTACAAGAATCCCTATCTTTCGCCCTTCGAAGAATTTCAGCGGTTGAAGACCCATCCCGCGATCCGCCCTTTTTTCGAAGGCGGACGGCGCATCGCCTATGGTGCGCGCGCGTTGAATGAAGGGGGGTTCCAGTCGATCCCGCGGCTCGATTTTCCGGGTGGCGCACTGATCGGCGCCGCCGCCGGATTTATGAATGTTCCCAAGATCAAAGGCAGCCACACCGCGATGAAATCGGGCATGGTCGCTGCTGAAGCCGTGTTCCGCCGGCTCAATGGCGACCAGCCGGCTTCTGTCCGGCGAGCCCTCGAAGAGAGCTGGGTGTGGGACGAGTTGCGCAGGGTGCGCAACCTCCGCCCGAGCTTTCGTTGGGGGCTGTGGGCCGGGCTCGCTTATTCGGCGTTCGACACCTACATTTTGCGCGCCGCCGCCCCGTGGACATTTCATCACCACGCCGATCATACGCAACTGGCGCCGGCCAACGCAGCGCACAAAATTACCTATCCGCAACCCGACGGTCGGATCACATTCGACCGGTTGTCGTCGGTCTTCATCTCGAACACCAATCACGAGGAAGACCAACCCCCGCATTTGCGCTTGCGCGATCCGGCAAAAGCGATCGCGGTCAATTATCGGCTCTACGATTCGCCGGAACAGCGGTATTGTCCGGCGGCGGTCTATGAGATCGTTCATCCGGAAGGGGCGAGCAGCCCGTATTTGCAAATCAATGCGCAAAATTGCGTGCACTGTAAGACATGCGACATCAAAGATCCGGAGCAGAACATTGACTGGGTCGTACCGGAGGGAGGCGGCGGCCCGAATTATCCGAATATGTGATGATGGTCGGCGATAGGCAAACGAGTGAACACATGACGAAATTGGTGCGCAAGTGGGCGGGGATCGCGGCCGCGGCGGGACTTGTCTTGGTTGGCGCTCCCCACACGACGGCAACCGCGGTCGCCGCCAATACGGAGGCGGCGGTGCCGCCGGCAGTGTCGCCTTACGGCGCCTATCTGGCGGGCCGACACGCACAGGAAGAGAGCGCGTTCGGCGCGGCGGCCTCGTGGTACGAGGGCGCTCTGCGCGCTGACCCGCAATCACCCGAGCTGATTAGCCGCACCTTTTTGATGGAAGCCAATGACGGCCATTTCGACCGCGCCGTAACCCTCGCCAAAAAGGCGTTGAAGCTCGACAATTCTGACGCCGTCGCCGACCTCGTCCTGTTGATCGACCGGGCTAGAGCGGGCGACAGCGCCGACGCTTTGGCGCGGGCCGAGGCGCTGCCGGACGACGGGCTGCACCGTTATGTCAGCCCGGTAGCGCGCGCCTGGACCCGGATGGCGATCGGCAATCTGCACGGGGCGGAGGCGGCCCTCAAAGACCTCGAAAAATTCGACGGATTTGCTCCTCTCGAATACTTTCAGCTTGGCCTGATGTACGATTTTGCTGGAAATTCGGTGAAGGCTGAAGAGTTTTACAAAAAGACCCTGACCGCGACCGGCCAGCTCAACTGGCGGCTTGCCGATGCGATGGCCAATTTCTATTTGCGGCATGGGCGTCGCGACGAGGGCTTTGCGATTTATAGCCGTTTTGTCAAGGAGAACCCGGGCAGCGAGCTCGCAGAAGCCGTGCAATCCTATAAACCGGCGGGGCCGCCCGCTCCGCTGATTCGGTCTGCCGCCGATGGTCTTGCGGAAGCGCTATTCGATTTGGCGAGTGTGGTCAATCGGCCAGAGACGATCGATCTCGCCCTGCTCTACACCCGTTGCGCGCTCCAGCTCGAGCCGAACCTGACGGTGGCCCAATTGCTGCTCGCCGACATCCTGACCGATCAGGGAAAGCCCGAGCAGAGCCTCGCGGTGCTGGCCCAGATTCCGTCGAATTCGCGATACTCATGGTCGGCGCGACTGCGCGCTGCCGCCAATCTTGAAGCGCTTGACCGCATCGACGAGGCGACCGCCGAGCTGCAGGCGATGGCGGCAAAGGAGCCGCATTGGGCATCCGCCGAGATCCAGCTCGGCGATTTGCTGCGCGAACAAAAGCGATACTCTGAGGCGGCCGAGGTCTACAGCGAGGCAATCAGGCGGTTGAAAGCCGAAGTCATGCCGGCGCGCTGGTCGCTTTATTATAGTCGCGGGATCACCTATGAGCGCTCGAACCAGTGGAAGCTGGCCGAAGCGGATCTTGAGCACGCGCTTGAGCTCAAACCCGATCAGCCGTTGGTGCTAAACTATCTTGGCTATTCCTGGATCGACCGCGGCGAAAAATTGCATCGCGGATTAAAGATGATCGAAAAGGCGGTCGAACTGCGGCCGGACGACGGATATATCGTGGATAGCCTTGGATGGGCGCATTACCGATTGGGGGACTATGCAAGTGCCGTCGAATATTTAGAAAAAGCACTTGAACTGGTTCCTCAAGATCCGACGATCAACGATCATCTGGGCGACGCGTATTGGAAGAGCGGACGCATCACGGAAGCGCGTTATCAATGGCGCCGCGCCCTGCAATTCAAGCCCGATAAGGAAGATGTCAAGCCGATCGAAGCCAAGCTCGACCGTGGTCTGCCGGTGACGACCAAGGCCGGAGGCGGCTAGGGTCCGGTGACCACGGTCAGCTCGTTTGCGCCTGCAAAAGTCAATCTTTTTCTTCACGTGATCGGACGTCGCGCGGACGGGTATCATCTGATCGACAGCCTTGTTGCCTTTGCCGACGTTGGCGATTGGGTGACGGCTTGGCCAAGCAAATCGTTGTCCCTTGAGGTCACCGGGCCAGAGGCCGCTTGCCTTGATGCCCGCGGCGAGGAAAATCTGGTGCTGCGTGCTGCCCGCGCGCTGGCCGAGCAAGCGGGGATAGTTCCCACCGCGGCTCTGCGTCTCGAGAAGAACTTGCCCATTGCCGCCGGCCTCGGCGGCGGATCGAGCGATGCGGCAGCTGCGCTGCGCGCGCTGTGCAGCCTCTGGCGGCTGCCGCTGAATGCAACGGCGCTGGCCGTGCTTGGCAGTCGGATCGGAGCTGATGTCCCCGCTTGCCTGCAGGCGTGCGCCGCCTGGGTCGGTGGCATAGGCGAGCGAATCGATCCTGCGCCGGCTTTTCCCGACGCCGGTATAGTGTTGGCGAACCCGCGCTGTCCGCTGCCTACGGCGGCGGTGTTCGCGGCGCGAAGCGGCCCGTTCGATGGCATCGCTGCGCGGTTTTCACCGATGCCGGGCAGCGCCGTTGAACTCGCCCGGGCGCTCGAAAAGTATTGCAACGGCCTAACTTCGGCGGCACTCGCCTTGGTTCCGGCGATCGGCGATGTGCTGACGGCACTTGCGCGACTACCGGACGCTTTGCTCGCGCGGATGAGCGGCAGCGGCGCTACCTGTTTTGCTCTCTTCGTCGACCGCGCTGCGGCAGAGCGGGCGCACCGAGCTCTCGCCGCATCCGAACCGGACTGGTGGTCCGCCAGCGGCAGCTTGGTTGCCGCAAGCGAGGTTTCCCGTTAAGTTTCAAACGCATTGGTGGGGCGTAGCCAAGTGGTAAGGCAGCGGATTTTGATTCCGCCATACGGAGGTTCGAATCCTCCCGCCCCAGCCAGCTAGGTTTTGTTGGCGAACCACTTGACCTTACAAAAGCTGCTGTCCCTGCGGAGGCGGGGACCTATGGGCCCACAACTACGGCGCTCTATTCCTCGGCCCCGAGACCAACGTCTCCTATGGCGACAAGGTCATCGGCACCAACCACACGCTCCCGACCAAGCGGGCGGCGCGCTATACCGGCGGGCTGTGGGTCGGTAAGTTTCTGAAGACCTGCACCTACCAGGAAATCAAAACCCCCGAGGCGAGTGCGATGATCGGCGAATATTGCAGTCGGCTATGCGCGATCGAACGCTTTTGGGGTCACAAGGAGCAGGCCGACCTGCGCATCCGCCGGTATGGACACAAAAACGCCGCTGAATAGAGCGCGCCAGCCCACCGGATGAGGCTGACCCCCCGCGTCCCCTCGACGGCACCGTTTGCGCGAACCGCAGCTCGTCGCGCCAGACTCGTAAAAGAGGGTAAGCTTGGAAAGAGGGTAAGCTTGGCGATGCCGCGAAAGGTCTCCGGATTTCCGATCGCATGCCATCGCTGCGAGCAGCCCTCCAAATGGGGAGAGCGTTGAGATCTACCGGATGTCGCTACGGCATCGCGGCGAACTCGGGGTGGCCCCCCGAGTTCACGAGCATCCGGGCAGTGGCGCGAACCGGGTTGCAATGGGAAATTCGCATGCATGCTTTGGAGCACCCGATTATTGTCAGCGCGCAAACGAGGAGGGGAGGTGTTCGATGCCGACATTCATGTGCTTCCTGAACTGGACCGAGCAGGCCGCGAAGGCGGCCGCGGATGCGCCGATGCGCCACGCCGGGGCCAAAGCGGCCGCCGAGAAATTGGGCGGCCGGCTCGTCAGCGCCTATGTGACGACAGGCCAGTACGACGTGGTCCTGACGCTCGACATGCCGAATGGCGACGCGATGACGAAGTTCGCCGTGTCGTTGATGGCGACCGGCAATGCCCGCACGACGACGGTGCGGGCGATGACGCCGGAGGAATTCGGCAAACTCGCGACCGAAGCGCCCCCGGCCTAGTGATCACGACGAGCGCTTATAGAACACGCCGTCCTTCATGATGTGGGTCAGGTGCTCGCCCTGGCCGTCGAGCACCGAGATGTCGGCGAGCGGATCGCCGTCTACCGCAATCAAATCGGCGCGGCTGCCGGGGGCGATGACGCCGATCTCGCCCGATCGATTTAAGAGCTCGGCATTGATCGTCGTGGCCGCGCGGATGATGTCGAAGGGCGCCATTGCCTCGGCGCGGATCACGAACTCGCGGGACTGATAGCGATGCATCGGGCCCAACAGGTCGGTGCCGTAGCCGATCCGCACACCGGCGGCTTGCAATATTTCGAGCGAATTCAGCCCCGCCTCGCGCACTTCGGCCAGCTTGGCCATGCTGATGTCGGGAAAGCCCAGCTCACGGCCGTGGCGGTGCAACGCATCGTAGGTGACCAGTGTCGGCACGACAAAGGCATCGGCGTTGGCGACGTGCTCGGCGGTGGCGCGGTCGATCAGATTGCCGTGCTCGATCGAGCGGACGCCAAAATCGATCGAACGGCGGATCGCCTCGGGCGTATAGGCGTGCGCCAGCACATAAGTGCGCCACGCCCTCGCCTCCTCGACGATCGCGCACACCTCTTCTTCGCTGTACTGCAAATTCCACACCGGGTCGTAGGGCGAGGCCACACCCCCGGAAGCCATGATCTTGATTTGTGTCGCCCCTTTGCGCAGCTCGTCGCGCGATGCACGGCGACATTCGGTGACGCCGTCGGCGACGCGCGAGAGATTGATGCCGCCCTCGCAGCACGCACAGGTGACGACCGACTGCGTGCGCGGTCGCGCATCACCGTGTCCGCCCGTCTGGCTCAGCGCCAAGCCCGATGGAAAGATGCGCGGTCCCCGCACCAAGCCCTCTTCGACCGCTTGCGCCAGGCCGCCATCGGCCCCGCCGGCATCGCGGATCGTCGTGAAGCCGCGCTGCAGCATCCCTTCAAGCACGCGCGCCGCCTGCAAGGTCAACAATGTAACCGGCCGGTCAGACAGGCGGGCGAGCGCAGCATCGACGGCGATCACATGAACGTGTGCATCGATCAGCCCCGGCATCAGCGTGTCGCCGGCAAGATCGACGATCTCGGCGGCTTCATACCTGATCGGCCGATCCACCACCTCGCGAATAATCCCGTCTTCAACTAGAACGTGATGGTCCTCACGGCGCTCGTTATGGCTGCCGTCGAGAACCGCGCAATTAGCAAAGATCACGGCGGCCATCACTGAGGACCTCTTTGTCTGACCGTTTTGGGGAGCTTACCCCGGATATCTGCCATGCGAAAGCAGGCTCCTTGCCGAACCCGGTGCCGGCGATTAACGTCACGCGAGCCATCTCTGGGGAGGAAAGCGATGTCGATACTCGTGATCGGCGGCACCGGGTTTATCGGGCGCCGGCTGGTTCCGCTGCTGGCGCAGCGCGGCGAAGAAATCGTTTGCATGGACATCAACCCCGCAACTGCCAATTATGAGGCCCACGGCAAGCAGGTGCGGGTCGTCCGCGGCGATGTCAGCCAGTTTGACGACGTAATGGCGGTCATGACAGCGGCTAAGCCCGAGCGGGTCGTCAATCTCGCCTATTTCCTCGGCAGCGAATATCCGCCGCGGGTCGCCTTCAAGCTCAATATCCTCGGCATGGACAACTGCTTCGAGGCGGCGCGGCTATGCGACGTCCGGCGTGTGGCCTATGCGAGTTCATTAGCGGTCAGCGGGGAACAGCATTTCTATGGCGATCGCACCGTCAACGAAGACGATTTCCGGCATGGTCATGTGCAATATGCGATGCACAAGATCTTCAACGAATGGCAAGCGCAGGATTATCGGGAAAAGCACGGGCTCGACATTTCCGCAATCCGCCCGGCCAACGTCACCGGCAACGACAAGATTGTCGGGTCGGTCGACCACGTCAAAATCATCACCTTCCCGGCGCGCGGCCAGCCGATCTCGTTCCCGTTCAAGGACGCCATGCGCTGCCCGATCCATGTCGACGAAGTGGCTGAGATCTTTGCGCGTGTGATCATGGCCGACCAGACAAAGAACTGGGTCTACAATACGGGCGGCGTCGCCATTAGCCTCGGCGAGATTGCCGAGATCGTCCGCGAATACCTGCCCGACGTACAGATCAGCTTTGACAAGGATACTGGCGGCAAAGATATTTCCGGCAACTACCTGATCGACAACAGCCGTCTCGTCGAGGAATTCGGGGTACAATACCGGCCCTACCGGGAACGCGTGCTGCAGATCATCAATGAGACGCGCCGCGATGCAGGCCTGCCGCCGGTTGCCGCTCACTGAGCGACGTGTCGTTTGGCCACGCTGCCAAAAGGAAGCTCATTTCCTCAGCGCCCTATTCCCCTCCTTCCCTCGGTCGCAGGCGGTTGCGGGGTCGGGGCAGGGGGAGCCCGCCCAGAGTCTCAACGCTGGTTGCGCGGACGGCTGCTGCGATGGCGAAACACGGCTGATGTTCGCCAACTTTTCGGCTTCGCTAGCGGTCTTTGTCGTCGCGACGATTTCCGGGACCGGCTATCTCGGCATCGTCGGGCTGATGGCGATCGAGTCGGCGTGCATTCCGCTCCCTTCGGAAATCATCATGCCGTTCTCCGGTTACCTCGCCTCGACCGGCCGCTTCGATTTGTTTTTTGTCGCCACGGCCGGGGCCCTCGGTTGTAATATCGGATCGACCGTTGCATACGCCGTCGGGCGTTATGGCGGACGACCGCTCGTCGAGCGGTGGGGACCCTACATTCTGGTCAGTCGACGCGATCTCGGCGCGGCCGACCGGTTCTTCGCCCGGTGGGGTGGGACCGCGGTCCTAGTTGGGCGATTGCTGCCGGTCATACGCACCTTCATTGCCTTACCCGCGGGTATCGCTCGCCTGCCGCAGCTGAAATTTCAGGTTTATACCTTTGTCGGGTCGTGGCCGTGGTGTTTTGCGCTCGCTTATATCGGCTACCGGCTCGGACAGCAGTGGGATATCGATCAGCGTTTGCACGCCTTTTTCCAACGTTTCGACTGGCTTGCCGTTGCGCTAATCCTAATCGGAGCAGGGTGGTATGTGTGGCGCCATCTGCGGCGCGGGCGCGAGTAACAACGCCGTAGCTCGCAGGCCGAGCGGCAAAATTTCGAAGTGATCGCGAAGCGGGCCGCCGCCGGTCACCGGTGGCGCCGGAATTCTCGGGCGATGTATTGCGAAGCGGGATGGCGCTGGCTTTTGGCCACGCCGTCCCTAGCAAAAGAGACCCAATCAGGTTGTCGGAGCCTCGTTGTACTCGGCATCGGTGACGTGCGAACCCCACGAGGTGCCTTGGCCCCGCTCGCCGACCTCCGACAAGGCTAGGTGCGAGAAAAGACGATCGGGCGCTGCACCGTGCCAGTGCAAAGTATCCGGTGGGATATTAACCGTATCGCCGGGATTCAGCACCTGCGGTTTCTCGCCTTTGAAGCAGATCCGGCCGACGCCCGATATACAGAATAGGGTCTGCCCAACCGGGTGTGCGTGCCATGCGGTGCGCGCGCCCGGTGTGAACGTCACGACCGACCCACCCAGGCGCGACGGCGGTTCGGCCGTGAGTACGGGATCCTGAAAAACGACCCCGGTGAAATTCTCCGCCGCACCCCGCCTTGTCGTGCGCGCTCCCGCGCGAATGACTCCGGCCTTGACTGGCATGATGTTGCTCCCTCCAACGACGGTGGCCTTGCGGCCCGTGATACGAGAACAGAGAGCTTACCGGCGGGGGGTACCGCAACGCAATTGCCGACAGATGACCGGCGGCGACCACTTGGCTGCAACGAGTTGCCCTCTCGCGGCTCCGCTCCGGATTGTGGGTTCAGAATGCGTTGGTTCTGACGGCAGAAGAGTCGTCGAGGAGGGTCCGATAACCCTCAGTGATGCTGCTGATGGGCGGGCGTACTTTCTTGATCCCGTGGTGACAACGCCGCCGGCGGTGCCGGTGCCGGCGCATCTTCGGGTGCGGGCTGCCGCGACCTGGCGATACGCCGCAAGCGGTAGTACGAGCGGATCGTTAGTGGGATCGATCCGACGTAAACAACGCCGATGGCGGTCAGGGTGGGCCACGGCGCGGTTGTTACAAAAGCGGCCAGCACGCCGATGCCGAGCAAGGTCGGGACGACCCACTGATGCGGGACACGGATCCGTTTCAGCGATACTGTCGGCACTTTGCTGATCATCAACAGTGCGATTCCGGTCACCGTCACCGCGTTCAGATAAGGTGACCGGAACAGCCAATCGCCCCATTCGAAGCTCAAGAACATCGGTACCATTACAAGCCCGGCTCCAGCCGGCGCCGGCATACCGGTGAAGAACGGCGCGCCATAGGCCGAGGGCATGTTCTCCGACTCGATGTTGAAGCGGGCCAGCCGCAGCGCGCAGCAAACCGCGTAAAACAGCACGATCGCCCAGCCAACCCCGTGCAAATCCGACATGGTCCACAAATAGAGGACCGCCGCCGGAGCCACCCCAAAGCTGACGAAATCGGAAAGACTGTCGAGTTCGGCGCCAAAGCTCGAGGTCGATTTCAGTAGACGGGCAACGCGCCCGTCGAGGCCGTCGAAAATCCCGGCGACGATGATCGCGAATACGGCGCCGACGAAATTGCCGCCCATGGCAAAGCGCATCGCTGTCATGCCGGCGCACAACGCCAGCAAAGTCAGGACGTTCGGAACCATACGGTTGACCGACAAACCCGAAATACGCTGTACTCGCGGCCGCCTCAGCCGATCCGGATGCGTCCCGAAGCGTCGCTTCCGACCGTGCAGTTCACTCAATGCGCGCTTCCTTGCGTTACCGGTTGTTGCGCCAACCGATCGGCGATCACTGTCTCTCCGCCGACCATCCGCTGGCCGGCCACGACCATTGTGGCATAAGGCGGCGGGCAATAAACATCGACTCGTGAGCCAAAGCGAATAATGCCGATCCGCTGGCCTGCCGCGACCCGCTGGCCTTCGCGCAAATCGCAGACAATTCGGCGGGCGACGAGACCCGCCACGGCGACAAAGGCGATCTGCGGCCCTTCCGGCGGCGCTATGCGAATCGCCAATCGTTCGTTGTGGAGACTGGCGGCTTCATCGCTTGCGTCTAGAAAACGGCCCTTCGTCGAACGCAGTGTCGCGACCTGGCCGCCGATCGGGGCTCGCGTTACATGCACATCGAAAAGGCTGAGGAAAATACCGATCCGCGTAACTTCGCCCTCACCCATCGTCAATTCCGGCGGGGGCGGGCCCTGCACGACCGAGGTAACGATGCCGTCGGCCGGACTGACCAGCACTCCTTCGCGCATCGGCGTCACCCGCCACGGATCGCGAAAAAAATAGACCAGCCATAAGGTTATCACCAGCGCTGCCGATCCCACCGGCCACGACACCAAAAACAGCAACACCGTCGCCACAATCGCTGCAAGGACGAATTTGAAACCGTCCGGGTGCAGCGGCGCCAAAACCTTTCTGAACTCCAAGATTCACCACCCGAGAGGTGCTAGCTCACTTCGCCTCGCGCCGCCATGACGCCAGAAGACCCCCGATGATCAACGCCAGTGTCACCGCGGCGGGGACCAACGGCATCTCACTAAGCCCGCTGACCGTATAGTCGCCATTCGCACGAAAGCCCATCCAATCCCGTCCGGCTGCGGGATCCTCGCCCGAGATGCGGCGGACCTCGGGGATGTCGCCCGAGCCAATCCAGTAAATCCCGCCGCCGGTCGCGTTGACCACTGGAGCTAGCTTATCGGCGGTCGTCCGGACATCGCTGAACTCGATCGGATTAAGCGGTCCGGCCGCGGCGAGTGCGGTGCGGCTACCGTCACTGACCCGATACAGGCCCATCTGGGTGACTGCCAGACGACCAATGCTGCGGCCCCCTACGTCCGCAGTCAGCTCGAGGCTGCGGCTCGTGCCATCGGGTGCGGTCACAGTGACCGGGCGGTCGTCCGGCTGCAAAGACTGCCGGGTCACGACCAGATGATCGCCGTCAACCGAAGCGCGCAGATCGTTCTCTTCGAGATCCGGCTCTTTCATGAGCCAATAGGCCAGGCGGCGCAACAATTCGGCCTGCGGGCCCCCGCCCTCAAAGCCCCGCGCCCAGAACCACATCTCGTCCGACATCAGCTGCGCCACCCGTCCCTTGCCGACGCGATCGAGCACGAGAAGCGGGTCGCCGCGGTCGCCGGTCATGACTGTCACACCACGTTCAACGCGCGCGTCGACCTGGCGAAACCATCGCCCCCAACTCGGATCCCCGCCCGCTGGCCCCGCTTCCGGCAATCCTTCGGTCACCGGATGCCGGCGGCCGAGCGGGGTGAGTTGCGGCTTGAAGCCCTCGTCAAAGACTTCCCCGGTCGGCTCGGCCGGAAATATCGCGCCAAGCGGCGTGCGCGATAGGCTCAGCGGTGTGCCGAAATTGGGACCCGCTGCCTCCAGCAGGGCACCGCCGTTGCGCACGTATCGCACGACGTTTTCGAGATACGCTTCGGGAATGACACCACGCCGGCTGTAGCGGTCAAAGATGATGAGGTCGAAATCATCGAGTTTAGTGTCGAACAGCTCGCGGATTGGAAAGGCGATCAGCGACAGCTCGCGAATCGGAGTACCGTCCTGCTTCTCGGGCGGCCGCAATATCGTAAAATGTACCAGATCGACCGAGGGATCAGATTTGAGGATGTTGCGCCAGACCCGCTCGCCGGCATGCGGCTCTCCTGAGACCAGCAGTACCCTCAGCCGATCGCGCACACCATCGACGACAACCACTGCGCGCTTGTTGATTGGAGTGAGCGAATGTGGCCCCGGCTCAACTTGCATCTCCACCACATTCGAGCCGCCATGATCGATCGGCACCGGCAAGGCCACATCTTGGCCGACCGGGACGGCTAGCTCCCGGGGTGTGCCGCCGTCCTTGCGCCAAGTCACGCGCGCTTCGATGATATCGTCGCTGGTCCTGGCGCCCATGGTCTCCGGCAGGTCCTCGACTCGGACCTTCAACTGCGCCTGTTTGCCGACGATGCCAAAACTCGGGGCCTCCGAAACGACCAGGCGACGGTCGCGCTCGTTCGGCTGCCCGGTCAGCAGGATATGCAGGGGGGCGGGAACCGCCTGCTGCAACGCCTTCGGGACGCCGGTAGGGACATCGTGGACCTCGCCATCCGTAATCATGACAATTCCGGCGAGACGCTGCCGCGGGATGTCGGACATCGCCCGACCGAGCGCCTCGAACAACCGCGTCCCTTCGTCCCCGGCGCCGGGCTGTGGTGCCCCAGCTCGGATCATCCTAATGTCGAGATCGCGCTCCCGCCCGAGCTTGTCTCTGAGCGCCGTGAGCGCTTTGGCTGTCACTTGACGCCGGTCGCCGATGCTCTGGCTCGGCGAATCGTCGACGACGATGATCGCGACATCGCGCTGGGGCCTGCGCTGTTCTTCGATCAGCGACGGATTGATCAGCGCTGCCAGCAACAGCGTGATTGCCGTGGCGCGCCAGCCCAGCCCCGGGGCGCCCCGCCAAACGCCGAGAGCGATGACCAGGGCAGCGATCGCGGCGAACAGAGCCAGCGCCCACCATGCCAGCAGTGGTGCCGCGGCAAGTGACCAGCCGATGTTCGTCATTGGCCGAGCCGCTCCAGGATCGCAGGCACGTGGACCTGGTCAGATTTGTAATTACCGGTCAGCACGTACATGACGAGATTGATGCCGAAGCGCAGCGCCATTTCGCGCTGCTGCTCGCTGCCGGGGACGACGGCGTAAAGCGGCTGGCTGTCTCTGCCGATGGCCCAGGCACCGGCCCAATCGTCTGCCCCGACAATTGCGCTCGAAACCCCATCGTTGACGTGATCGTCGGCCGGTTCAACCCATAACGTTCCGACATTCCAGCGGCCCGGAAACTCGTGCAGCAGATAAAAGGATTTGGTCAGCACGTGGTCGGGGGGAATCGGAACCAGCGGCGGCATATTGATGCCCGCGGTCAGTCGGCGCAGGCGCTCGGCCGCGATCGCCGCACCCCCAAACGGCCCGGGCGACTGCTCGTCGCCGTCTCGAGTGTCGAACAGGATCGTCCCGCCGGTTTCAAGATAGCGGTTTATGCGCTCTACCGCGTTTGGCGACGGCGGCGGTTGGTCGTCGGTAACCGGCCAGTACAGCAGCGGAAAAAAGATCAGTTCGTCGGCTTCGATATCGACCTCGAGCGGCTCGCCGGTCTCAACGGCGGTGCGTCGCGCAAGGGCATCGCCAAGGCCGAGCAGGCCGGCGCGGCTTTCGTTGTCGACCTCGTCGTTGCCGGTCTTGACATACGCTAGCCGCAACTGCGATGTGGCGCGAACAACAAAGGCGTCGTTGGCGCGCGCCGGCAGCGACGCCGCGAAGAACAGCACGAGCAGCACGCCGGCGGTGCGTGCCGCGCGCCGCCACAACAACCCGCGCAGGCCGTACGCGATCAGTAAATCGGCGAACACCAGCAGCAGCGCAAAGCTCAGGACCGGCGCCCGCAGGTCGATTTCGCTGCCGCGCCCGAGCGGTTGGCGATGTACATCCGGGGGGAGTCCGCCAATCGCCGTGAGCGCGGACAGCCCGGTCGAAAGATTGAGCGCGCGGCGCGCGTCCTGCGTGCCGTAAAAGCCCGGCGGATGTTGCGGTGAGACAGTTGCAGTCGCGATTTCCGATCCCGCGATCGGCCGCGCCGTGACCGGTGCGCGCTGTAGATGGCCGAATCCGTCAAGGGTTTCGATCGGGGCCAAACTCGCTTCGCTCGCCGCGGCGACGCCTTGGCTCATGGCCACAATGCGGCGCAACATTTCAACAAATAGACCGGACAACGACAGGTTCGACCAGTCGGCATTCGCGGTTGTGTGGACCAGGACGACCCAGCCGCCTCCCCGCTTTTCAGCGGTGACGAGCGGGGTACCGTCGGCGAGCCGTGCCCATGTCTTGCCGGCAAGACCAACATCCGGCTCCGCCAGGACTTGACGCGTGACTGTTACGTCCGCCGGAAGCGGCAGCCCGGCAAACGGGCTGTCGGCAACGAACGGCGCCAGTTTCGCGGGCTGCTCCCAGGACATTGCTCCGCCGATGGTACGTCCGCCACGGCGTAGCCGCACCGGCATCAATTTGTCATCCTGTTCGGCGAGT
This sequence comes from Alphaproteobacteria bacterium, assembly GCA_019237175.1. Classification (GTDB taxonomy): domain Bacteria; phylum Pseudomonadota; class Alphaproteobacteria; order ATCC43930; family CGMCC-115725; genus AP-15. The sequence continues at coordinate 12,028 of JAFAHP010000280.1, read as the reverse complement.
TGCGAACCGGCAAAGCGCAACAGCAACCCGCCAGTCTCGACCCATTTCTCTATCGCCTCGGCTTCGGCCGGGGAATCCGGGCTCGCATCGGCGAAGATCAGCACCGCCAGCTGGCGCTTCAACAGATCGATGGCGTGCCCGCGCCGGATCTCGGTGAAGGGCTCCAGCGCGCGCTCGAGATAATAGTTCTCGCTAAGCAACGGCTGAGCGCCGGCATTCGCTGCAGTTGCAATCCCGACCGGTCGGCGGCGCCAGCGATCGTCGACAAGCACCACCGCGCCGGCCGATTGCCCGCCTTCGACGTCGATGCGGACGATCTGGTTTCTCAGCTCGTTCGGCATCACCAAATCCGCCATGCTGGAAACCCCTCCGGACTCGATCGTCAGCGCCTGGCGCGCGAGGAAGCGGCCATCTCCTCCGCTCGCCCGCACCTCGTATCGGCGCGGCTTCCGGGTCGGCAAAGAGCGCAGCAGGACAGAGAGATCCTTCGACTCGCGATCGCCGGGGGCCAAAAGCATGGGAGCCTGGTCCGCTCCGGCGGTCAGGTATTGCAGACTGCCGCGCTCGTCGAGATAGTCGCCGAGCGCCTTGGCGCCGCCGCCATCGTCGATGCCGTCGCTGAACCAGATCGCGGCATTTGCACCGGGCAGGGAGAGCTGTCGCAGACGCACCAGCGCAGCCCGGCGGTCGACCGGCCAGGGCTTTGGTTGCAGGGCCTCGACCGCCGCGCGCGCATCGGCGGCACGGATGGGCGCCAATGGCGGGGGTGCGCTATCCGTACCCGGCGGCGCTGTGGTGACGAGCACTATCTGGCGGTCCTCGCGGTCGGCTTTGGCAAAAATATCGCCAAGCGCCGCCTGACGGGCGTGCCAGTCACTCGCTGCCGCCCAACCATCATCGACGACTACAATCAACGGGCCCGACCCGGCAAGCTGCGGTTGCGGGTTCAGGAGCGGATGAGCCATCCCGACGATCACCAGCGCGGCAATCGCCATGCGCAGCAGGATCAGCCACAAGGGAGTGCGCGCCGGTGTCACCTCGCGCGCCACCAAGCCCAGCAGCAACCGCACCGCCGGAAATGCGATGCGGCGCGGCGCCGGCGGCATCACCCGCAACAACCACCAGATCATCGGCAATCCGGCGAGCACCAAAAGCAGCCATGGCGATGCGAAAGCGACCGACCCTAGCGCCAGCATCATCAACCCGCCGCGCTCGTCACCGCGATCTGCGCCATTAACTCTGATCCTTCACCGTCGGCGATCGCCAGAGAGTGCCGCGTACAGCGCCAAGAGTGCCAATCCCGGGGCGCGATCGGTGCGATGCCGGCCAAAGGTCCAGCCGAGCCGAGCAGCGATCTCTTCGAGACCGGCGCGGTGATCACGAAACCGACGCGAGTAATCCTCCCGGACGGTCTCGACGCGGCTCACGACAATCTCGTCACGCTCTTCGATACCGGCAAAGTGCACGCGGCCGTGGAACGGCAAATCCTCCTCCGCCGGGTCGACGATTTGCAGGACGTGGCCCTTGACGCCGCTTGCCGCAAAGCGAGTAAGAGCCGAGTTAACGCTGTCGAGGGGCGACAAAAAATCGCCGATCAACACCAGCAGGCCGGCGCGTGGCAACGGTTCAAACGGCGGCAGACTCTCACGCTGAGCACCGTCGCGCGCCATGATCTCGACCAGGCGCGACAGCGCAATCCTCCCGTGCATCGGTGCCGTACCGCCGCCAAGGGCGGTCAAGCGCTCGCCGCCACGCACCAGCAGGCTGGCCAGAGCCACAAGCAGCAGCTCGGCGCGGTCGCGTTTGGTCGGCCATTCGGCACCGGAAATGTACTGTGCTGAACTATAATCCATCGAGGCCGAGGCGTCGCGCCACAGCCATACGCTCTGCGCTGCCTCCCATTCGGTCTCGCGGATATAAAGCCGCTGCGACTTGGCGCTTTCGCGCCAGTCGATCCGGCCCGCCGCATCGCCGGGCTCATATTGCCGGAACTGCCAAAAAGTTTCGCCCTGGCCGACCCGACGCCTGCCGTGGACACCCTGGGCCACGGTGGCGGCAACGCGTTCGGCTGCCACAAGGAGGGGCGGCAAGGCCGCCGCCGCCTGCTCGGCTCGGTCACGCAGCGCGGCGGGCGTTGCGCGCTGGGGCAGCAGCGCGGCGAGCGAACGCGATTCCCCGGTAGTCAACGAAATGGCGCCGAAATCTGGTCGATGATCTGGGCCACCGTAACCCCTTCTCCTCGGCCGGCGAAACTGACTGCCATGCGATGGCGCAGCACTGGCGGGGCGAGCGCCAGAACATCGTCGACCGAAGGACTGTAGCGGCCATCGATCAGCGCCCGCGCTCGGCAGGCGAGCATCAGGGCCTGGCTTGCGCGCGGCCCCGGTCCCCACGAAACAAAGCGCGTGATCCCCTTGCCGGCGCTGTCGGGACGACCTGAGCGGACGAGGGCCAGGATCGCGTCCAGAACGCTTTCGCCGACCGGAATCCGGCGTATCAGGCGCTGAGCCGCGATCAGTTCAGTGGCGGTCATCGCCGGCCGCGGCCGATCTTGGGCAAAGCCGGTCGTTGCGATCAACATTTCGCGCTCGGCGTCGCGATCGGGATAGTCCACATCGATCTGCATCAGAAAGCGGTCAAGCTGGGCCTCGGGCAGCGGGTAGGTTCCTTCCTGCTCGAGCGGGTTCTGCGTCGCCAAGACGTGAAAGGGATGCGGCAACGGATGATACTGGCCGGCGATCGAAACCCGTCCTTCCTGCATCGCTTGCAGCAATGCCGATTGCGTGCGCGGGCTCGCGCGATTGATCTCGTCAGCCATCAACAGCTGGCAAAAAACCGGTCCCGCGATAAAGCGAAACGACCGCCTGCCGGTATCGCTCTCTTCGAGCACTTCCGAACCGAGAATGTCGGCCGGCATCAGATCAGGAGTGCATTGAATGCGCTTCTCGTCGAGCCCGAGTATGGTGCCCAAGGTCTCGACAAGCCGGGTCTTGGCTAGCCCAGGGACCCCGATCAGCAGTGCATGGCCGCCGCACAACAGGGTGATCAGGGCTTGCTCGACCACCTCGCGCTGCCCGAAAATGATTTCACCGATCCGGCTGCGCACGAGACCGAGGCTGCGGCCGAGCGCATCCACCTCGCCGACAAGATCGGGGGATGCGGGGTCGACGGGTGCGATCGGAGACAAGAGGTGGCGATCCTTTTCAAACGCTTCGGCCGGTGCAAACCTGATGCAAAATATCCGCTCGGACAATTCCTCAATGATCGGCCCGGAGGCGGGCGCGCGCCGACCGATCGAGTGTGGTGATCTCGATATACGGATCGCCCGTGACGGCAATTGGCACTATCGCGGTTCTCCCATCGGCCGGCTGCCGCTCGTCAAACTCTTTGCTTCCGTCCTGCACCGCGAGGCGGATGGCGCCTATTGGCTCGTGACCCCGGCGGAACGCGGCCGCATCCTTGTCGACGACGCTCCGTTTCTCGCGGTCGAACTGACGGTAGCCGGCAAAGGCTGCGAGCAGCAACTGATCTTCCGCACCAATCTGGACGATATTGTGACCGCGGGAACCGATCATCCGCTCCGGGTCGAGGCTGCACCATCAGGTGAACCTCAGCCCTATATTCTTGTGCGCGATCGGTTGGAAGCCCGATTGTCGCGGCCCGTGTTCTACGAGCTCGCTGCGCTGGCCCTCGACACATCGGTCGCAGGGAAGACGCAACTTGGGGTATGGAGCAACGGCGTCTTTTTCCGACTCGGCCATCCCGCCTCGGATTGCGTGTGAAGCCGTGGCTGGCCTTGGTCATCGGGAACGCAGGGAGCGCGGGCGATGTTGACGCGCGAATGGGTCATGGCGCGCTTTGCCCGCCTTGGCGAGCCTGGACGTCGCGGCTTTGGCGGCGCCGCGAACGCTGCTGAAGCAGCGGCATTGCGTCAAGCAACCCGCGGCGATCATGACCTCAACCCGGGAATGACCCCGCCGAGTGCGGCGCTGCGTCCGGCGGCGGTCCTGGTGCCGCTGATCGATCGCGCCGAAGGAATGTCGGTCTTGCTGACACAGCGCACGGCGCATCTGAGCGCGCATGCCGGCCAGATCGCGTTTCCAGGCGGCAGGGTCGAGCCGGGGGACAGCGATGCGGTCGCAGCAGCTCTGCGCGAAACCGAAGAAGAGATCGGATTGCTGCGGGAGCGTGTGACTTTGGTCGGGCGGCTCGACACCTATGTGACCGGGACCGGTTTCGAGATTACGCCGGTGGTTGGCCTTGTCTCCACCCCGTTCTCACTGAGCGTCGATCCATTCGAAGTTGCCGATGTGTTCGAGGTGCCGCTGTCATTTGTTCTCGACCCCCACAACCATCGCCGCACCGAGCGGATCTTTGAAGAGCGGCGTCGCGTATTTTTTGTACTGCCGTATCAAGGCCGCAACATCTGGGGAGCCACCGCCGGGATGTTGGTGAACTTGGCCGAGGTGCTCGCCGGCTGAGCGGTATGATCCGGGTCTTTCTCACGATCGTTGTCCCGCTGATGGTGCCGACCGCACTCTATCTCTTATGGATCACGATCTTCGCCGCACCTCGTGAACGCGCGACAGGGGGGTGGAGGTCGGTACCCTGGCTGTGGCTAACCACCGCCGGTGTACTGTCCTTGGTGATCGTGCTGTTTGTCGTCGCTGTCGGCTTTGGCACCCGGCAAGAGGGTGTCTATGTCGCGCCGCGGTATGTAAACGGCCGGATCATCCCCGGCCATATCGAGCCGAGGTCACCACAATGAGCGAACCTCCGGCGCCTTTGCGGATCGAGCTGCCGCCTTGGATGGTAGAGCCGTCAACGCGAGCCGTGCTCGATGCGCTCGCCGCAGGCGCGGTTGAGGCTCGCTTTGTCGGCGGTGTCGTGCGCAATGCCTTGCTTGGCCTGTCCACCGGTGGGAGGGCGGGGACCGATATCGACATCGACCTTGCCACACCGGCCCCGCCGAAGCGCGTCATCGAACTGCTTGAACATCGTGGAATCAAAGTCATACCGATCGGTCTCGACCACGGTACGGTGACCGCGATCCCTGCAGCTCAACCGGGCGAGCCGGTTCGTCATTTCGAAATCACCACCTTGCGCCGCGACGTCGAAACCTATGGTCGCCGGGCGCGTGTTGCGTTCGATGCCGACTGGGCGGCAGATGCCGCACGGCGCGACTTCACGATCAATGCGATCTATTTGTCGCCCGAAGGCGTCATTGACGACCCGACTGGCGGGTTGGCCGATCTGCGGGCGCGCAGGGTCCGCTTTGTCGGCGATCCGGCTATCCGCATCGCCGAAGATGTATTACGGATTTTGCGCTATTACCGGTTCGAGGCGCGCTTTGGCGCGGGCAAAGGCGACCCCCAGGCGCGCGCCGCTTGTCGTGCCGCGGCCCAGCTCCTGCTGAGCTTGTCGGCCGAGCGCGTCGCCCGGGAACTGATCAGATTGCTCGAAACCGCCGATCCGAGGGCGGCGCTCCGCATGATGGCGGATGACGGTGTGCTGGCGGTGATCCTGCCCGAGGCGCGCCGGCTCGATCGGCTGCAGCGGATGATCGAGATCGAGCCCGAGCCCGATCCGCTGCGCCGGCTCGCTGCGGTCATTGCGGTCGACGCCGCTGCCGTCCAAGTGCTTTCGGACAGACTGCGCTTTGCTAATGCTTGGCGCGTCCGGCTGCGAGGCTTGGTCCCCCCTTGGCCATTCGACCCGAATGGCGACGACGTGACACAGCGCCGCGCCCTATATCGGTTTGGTGCCGACCGTTATCGCGATCTCGCGCTTTTGCAGACCGCCGAAGGCGTCGTGAGCTCGGGCCAGCTGGCCGGGATCCTCGCCCTTGCCGGCGATTGGACGCCACCTATGTTCCCGTTGACCGGCCGCGACGTCACTGCCCTTGGCATTTCACCCGGACCTCGTGTTGGTACCCTACTCGACGCCGTCGAACGCTGGTGGGAAGCGGCGGATTTTGCCCCCGACCGCACCCAGTGCCTAACCCGACTGGCAGAACTCGTCAAAAAGCGGGACCGCTCGTTATGATGCGCAACCGGTCGATCCTCCTGCCCCCTACTCGCGACGCCAATTGGCGCCGTGCCGGCTACCACCGCTTCGAGAGGGGGAATCCGACGAGGAAAGGAGGCCACGCTGGAGTGACCCGTACGGGAGACCTTGTTGCACCGTTCCTGCGCAATCATTCACGCCTCGTCGATCCGATCGCGCGATCACGTCTTACTTGATCTTGGCTTCCTTGAAGAGGACGTGTTTGCGCGCCACTGGATCGAACTTTTTCAGCTCCAGCTTTGCTGTCTTGTTGCGAGGATTTTTCTTGGTTACATAATAATAGCCGGTGTCAGCGCTGCTGACGAGTTTGATCAGGACAGTATTGGTCTTGGCCATGACTTGCGTCTTTCCACGATCAGGGGGGATGCTCGCTCGAAGATAGCGATCCGCTGTACCCTGTCAAGGCGCCCTTCGACGTGGTCGGAGTGCTACTGACCGGCTTTGCCGCGAGGTTTGAGGCCGACCCGATCGTATGCACCGCCTGGGCGTAGAGCGCTGGATCGGCCAGCAGGCGTTCGGCCACGGTCAAGTCAACCGCACGATCGCCGGGGCGGGGGGGACAAGCAGCGCGCAACTCGGCCCAATCACGTTCGTCGAGTGAGGCGCGCGGAGCCGTCGTGACCGCTTCCGCGGATGCGGCTTCGCCGGTGTGCTGCAATACGGCCTCGATCGATCGCGGGTCATCGCCGACCCTGCTGGTGCAGATTGTCGGGACTACGCCATGCCCGTTTAACGAATATCCGGCAGGGGCGACAAGCTCAGCCCATGTCAAGACGAGCTCTCCATCATTTGGGAGCCGGAGCACGGTCTGTACCGTACCCTTCCCGTACGAGGCGGTGCCGACAACGACCGCTCGTCCGGCGTCCTGCAACGCTGCCGCGACAATTTCCGAGGCTGAAGCTGACCCGCCATTGATCAGGACGACCATCGGCACGTGCGCTGCCACAGCCTCGCCCGACGCCTCGAAATACTGGCGGCTCGCCGGATTGCGCCCCACCGTTGCCGCTATCGGCCCTTTTTCGATAAAGACGTCGGCGAGACTTACCGCTTGATCGAGCAGGCCGCCCGGATCGCCGCGCAGATCGAGCACGGCGCCGTGCAACTGGGGACCCAACTGCCGTTCGATGTCCTCCAAGTCGGCCACGAGCTGTTGCGTTGTATTCTGGTTAAACCCGGAAACATGAAAAACGGCGACGTCCGTGACGCGCGTCACGGTCACTGTCGGCAAGACGATTAGAGTGCGCTGCAGCCGATAACTCCGCCGCCCGCCGCCCGCCGGACGATCGACGGTGACCGCGACGGTGCTGGCGATTGCACCGCGGAGCTGGCGGATCACCTCGTTTTGAGAGCGGTTGGCGGTGGGCTGCCCGTCTACTGCGAGCAGCCCGTCGCCAACCCGGATGCCTACTGTATCGGCCGGGCTCCCAGGTACGACCTTAGTTATCCGGTATGGGTTCGCGTCGTCCTCAAGCAGGATACCAATGCCGCCGAAACCGTCGCGCGCGGCGCGCTGATCCCGAGCGACCTGCGGCGTATTGTAGCGAGAGAAGCGGTCGAGCCCGCTGGTAATGCCGTCAAACAGCACCTTGTCGAGGTCGTCCTGCGATTTCGCTGCAAGGGTCGGCGAGGCTCGCTTCGCATCCGCTCCGAACTGGCCCAGCCATCCACCCCAGACATGCGGATCATCGCCGGACGGGCTCGGGTAGGCTGCTACCTCGCGACTGTCATAGGTTAGAATGATTTCGGTCTGATCGTGCGGTCCCGACACCTCGGTGACCCGCAATTTCGGGTCGAGTTGTGCGAGGCGATTGGCGGCATCGAAAACCAGCGCACGGTTCGATACCTTAACGATGTAAAGCTCGTCGATCTGGTCCAGACCACGGGCGAACAAGCGCCCTGCCGGATCGAGCGGCAGCGGCGGTATCTGCGCGCAATTCGCAAGTACCAGAACGACCGCGACAATGTTCGCCGATGCGAGCGAAATCGCCGGACGGAACAACTTTGACATCGAGGGATACCCCAAAATCCCCGCGGAGGGCTGCAGGCCCCCTGCCACGCCCAATCTGCGTCCGCTGCGAACAGATCGTAGATTGCTGCAGCTTGTCGATCAACTACGCCGCTTACCGCGACCGCCGCGCTCCGACGTTTTCTCTCCTTCGATGCGAAACAGCAATCGGCCGCGGATCGGGTCCGCCTCAACGAGACGCACGGTAATCGGATCGCCCAGCCGAAAGACGCCGCCAAAGCGTCGGCCGACGAGACGGGGTGGTTTTTCGCGGCGGTCGTAGCGATCGGACCACAGGGTTGAGATCGGCACTAAGCCGTCGGCTCCGGTCGCCAAGAGCGTGACAAACAGGCCGAAATCCGCAATGCCGCTGATTCGCGCCGCAAAGGTTCCGCCGATTGAATCGGCGAGCAGGGTTGCCCGATAGCGTTCGAGCGCGGCGCGTTCGGCGGCGGCGGCGCGCCGTTCGGTTGCGGAGATATGCTCGCCCACCGCCGCAAGGTGCTCGGAACGGAACCTCGGCGGCAGCCCCCCGGCGCCGAACGCGGTTCCGGCGGCATTGGCGCCGGCGATCAGCGCCCGATGAACCAGAATATCGGCGTAGCGTCGGATTGGTGAGGTAAAGTGCGCGTAGCGCCGCAACGCCAGCCCAAAATGCCCGATGTTGTTCGAGCTGTAGGCGGCTTGAGCCTGGCAACGCAATACCAGTTCATTAACGAGTGGGGCAACCGGGGTGTCCCCGGCGCGGCGCAAAAGACGATTGAACATCTCCGGCTTTGGCGCCTGGCCCTTGGCAAGAGCGAGCCCAGGGATGCCGCTTTCGTCGAGAAAATCCTGCAATGCCGCGATCTTTTCCGGATCGGGCGCGTCGTGGATACGATACATGCAGGGCTGATGCCGCGCCTCCAGCTCCTCGGCTGCAGCGACATTGGCAAGGATCATGAACTCCTCGATCAGGCGGTGGCTGTCAAGACGTGGTATGGGCAGCACGGCGACCGGCCGCCCGCCGTCGTCGAGCACGACGCGATCTTCACGCAGTTCGAGCTCCAACGCGCCCCGTGTCGCGCGCGCCCGCGCCAGCGCGGCAAAAGCGCCGTACAGCGCCTCGATCCCCGAGGTTGAAACCGCGGCCGGTGACGGACATTGCCCGTCGTTAATCGCCTGGACCTCGTCATAAGTGAGCCGCGCAGCGGAGCGCATCAGTGCGCGCACGAAACGATGGCAGCGTTTGTGGCCGGCAGAATCGATCCACAGATGCGCAGCAATGCACGCGCGGTCGAAGCCTGGCTTCAGCGAGCACAGTTCGTCTGAGAGCGCCTCGGGCAGCATCGGCACAACGCGGTCGGGAAAGTAAACCGAGTTGCCGCGCCGCTCGGCCTCACGATCGAGCGCGCTGTCGGGCCGGACATACCAGGCGACATCGGCGATCGCGACAACGAGATGCCACCCACCGGGGTTGGCGGGGTCTGGATCGGGCTCCGCCCAAACGGCATCGTCGAAATCGCGGGCATCGCTGCCGTCGATCGTCATCAAAGGCAGATCGCGCAGATCGACCCGCCCAAAAAGATCGACCGGCGCCGCCGCGTCGGCTTCGGCGATGACATCAGCGGGGAATTCGGTGGGAATCGCGAACGATGCGATCGCCAACAGGCTGATGGCGCCGGGATCGCTCGCCCGACCGAGGCGCTCGACAATCTGTGCTCGCGGCAAGCCAAACCGCGTCCCGGCCAAGATCTCGGCCACGACCAGCTCGCCTTCGACAGCACCGCCGGCAGCAAGTTCGGCAACTCTGTATTCGGCCTTGCTGCGGCGGTCGGCCGCCAACACACGGCCGCCCTTGCGATCCTTTTCAAAAATTCCGACCACCCGTTCAGAGCTGGAAGCAAGCCGGCGGATCAGTCGCGCCTCGATTTCGCCGGTGTCGAGCATCACCAGCCGGGCGGCGGCGCGGGCGCCAGCCGGCAGCGGCTCGCCGCCCTCCTCGGCAAGCCGCAGCAGCGGCGCGGGGTCGGGTCCGGGCCAACCGACCGGGCTGACCAGCGGGATCCCGTCCTCGTCGGTGCCGACCCGCTCGACCACGGTCAGCTCGGGCAGCGCCATACCCCCGACGAGTCGCCGATTGGCTGCCCGAGCTATCGTTCCCGAGCGTTCGATCTGGCGCAGCATCTCGCGCAGCACCGGTCGGTCCGCCGGTGCCAGATTGAAGGCGCGAGCGATCTCTCGTTGGCCGACCGCAGACGGGCTTTGACGAACAAACGCAACGATCTCGCTCGCCGAAGGCAGAACCCTCTTCCGGGGAGCTCCGGGCGGCGGCCGCACCATCTAGTGGTACGAACCACCCTCCTGTTCAGATAGGGGTCGGGAAGGGTTGCGCCCTCCCCGCCCTCCGAACCGTGCAGGCGGTTCTCCCGCACACGGCTCTCCAGTCGTTGGTTTCCTCATCGGGAGTGTCTCGCTTGCTCAGAAGCCGTGCAGAGGGTGAATAGCCCGTGAGCCGCGAAGAAGGCATTGGGCCAGCGTTGATGGTCGGCTGGGCATCGTCCAATGCCGGGTCGCTTTTCCTGCTTGCGCAGGATGGCGCGCAACCGTCTGCGGACGAAGCCGTCGAGGACGTCGAACAAAGCTGGTGTGGCATGCTGGAAATAGCCAAACCAGCCCCGCAATATCGGGTTGAGATCATTGACGATCCGCTCGAGGCTGTCGCCCCGGCTGCGGCCCGTCAGGCTTCTCACCTTGTCCTTGACCGCCTTCAGGCTCTTCTTGCGCACCAGCCGACGACCCGCCTCGAACCGGTAGCCAAGGAATTCGAAACCCTGTCCCGGTTGGCGGCTGTCGCCGACCCGCGTCTTGTCTGGGTGCAAGGTCAGGCCGTTGGCTGCGACCCACGCCTGGATTTGGCGCAGGGCGGCCATGGCCTCCGCTTCCGTCCGGCACAGGATCACAAAGTCGTCGGCATACCGCACCATCCGCACTCCACTCTGTTCCATTAGAAGGTCGAGCGGATGCAGATAGAGGTTGGCAAGCAACGGCGAGATCACCGCCCCTTGGGGCGTTCCCGTCGTCGGCCGCCAGCGCGTCATGTCCTTCATGATGTCTTGCCGGAGGAAGCCCTCGATCAGCGACAGGACCGGCCCGTCGCTGATCGAGCCTGCCACCAGGGTCATCAGCTTCTTGTGCGGGATGCTGTCGAAATAGCTCTGCAGGTCGGCGTCCACCACCCAGGCGAACCCCGCCTTCAGCAACCGATCGACTTCCCGCAGCGCGTCTTTGCAACTGCGTCCCGGACGGAAGCCGTAGCTGCCCGAGCGGAACTGAGTTTCAAAGATCGGCTCGATGACCATTTTGAGAGCCGTCTGCACGATCCGGTCCTTGACCGTCGGGATCCCCAGCGGCCGGGTTCGCCCGTCGCCTTTGGGGATCTCTACCCGTTTGACCGGGTGCGGCTGGTAGCTGCCGTCCGCCAGGCTGTGCTGGAGTTCCTGCAGATACCGCTCCGCTTGGGCTGCGAACCGTTCGATGCTCTGGCCGTCCACCCCGGCCGCCCCCTGGTTGCGCGCGACTTTGTGCCACGCCGCCTCCAGGGTCGTCGGTCGGACGAGCTTATCCATCAGACTGTACCACTTGCCTCCTTTGACGCCGTTGCCCAGCGCCGACACCATGCGCTCGGTCCAGATCGACGCTTCGGTCCACCACCACGGACTGCGGCGGCGGGCTTCTGCCCCTTGCGTAGCCTTTTCCGGCACTCCCGAGGCGGCTTGTTGCCTCATTCCGGACTTCGCACCTCCAACTTCCTGCCTCCCTTCCCTCGGAGCGGTTTTGCTAGCCGCCCCTCTCACGGCCGAGGCCGCATCGGTACTATGAAGGCTCTGACTTCTGCCGCGGTCACCCGCCCCGGCAGATCTCCTCGCTTATCTCGCCTTGCCGTCCCGACATTCCGACCCCAACCACGCGGGCTGC
>JAFAHP010000268.1 GCA_019237175.1 Alphaproteobacteria bacterium | reverse complement strand
CGAGCAATCGATCGAGGTATTGCGGGGTCTCGAAGCGGTCCGCAAGCGGCCGGGGATGTATATCGGTGACACGGATGACGGATCGGGCTTGCACCATATGGTGTACGAGGTCGTCGACAACGCAATCGATGAGGCGCTTGCCGGTTATTGCGACACCGTCGCCGTGACCCTGAATGCCGACGGTTCGGTTACCGTCGCCGACAACGGCCGCGGTATTCCGGTCGGGATTCATGAGGAGGAGGGGGTCTCCGCCGCCGAAGTCATCATGACGCATTTGCACGCTGGCGGTAAATTCAATCAAAGCGCGTACAAGGTTTCAGGCGGCTTGCACGGTGTCGGCGTATCGGTCGTCAACGGCCTCTCGAGCCGCCTGGAATTGCGCGTCTTTCGCGGCGGCTCGGAATGGTTCATGCGGTTTCTCGGTGGTGTGCCCGAAGCGCCGCTAGCCGAAATCGGCCCGGCGCCCGCCCGGCCAGAAGAATCAGAACACCGCGGACCGGTGACCGGCACCGAGATCACGTTCTTGCCGAGCCGCGAAACCTTTTCCAACACCGAATTCGACTTCACGACGCTCGAACACCGGCTGCGGGAGTTGGCATTTCTGAATAGTGGCGTCACTTTGATCCTGAACGATTTGCGTGGGGTAGAACCCAAATCGGCCACGTTGCACTTCGAGGGCGGTCTCGAAGCGTTTGTCCGCTATCTCGACCGGTCAAAGCAGGCGCTGCACGCTCCGCCGATCGCGATCCGGGGGGAACGCGAGGGTGTCCTGCTCGAGATCGCGATGGAGTGGACCGACAGCTATCACGAGACGATGTTGTGCTTTACCAACAACATCCCGCAACGTGATGGTGGAACTCATCTCGCCGGCTTCCGCGCGGCGTTGACGCGCACCGTCAACGCCTACGCGAATGACAGCGGGATAGCAAAAAAGGAAAAGCTCGCATTAGCCGGCGAAGATATGCGCGAGGGGCTCTCCTGTGTGCTGTCGGTCAAGGTGCCCGATCCCAAATTCTCTTCGCAGACCAAGGACAAGCTGGTTTCCTCCGAAGTTCGTCCGGTAATCGAGGGTATTGTCGCTGACAAGCTTGCGCAATGGTTCGAGGAGCACCCGGCCGACGCCAGAAAGATCGTGGCCAAGGTCGTCGAGGCGGCAGCGGCGCGCGAAGCGGCACGCAAAGCACGGGACCTGACCCGGCGCAAGGGGGCGCTCGACGTCGCTAATTTGCCGGGCAAGCTCGCCGACTGTCAGGAGCGCGATCCGGCCAAGAGCGAACTATTCATTGTCGAGGGCGACAGCGCCGGCGGCTCGGCGAAGCAGGGCCGCGACCGCCGCTTTCAGGCGATCCTGCCGCTCAAGGGCAAGATCCTGAACGTCGAACGCGCCCGCTTTGACAAGATGCTGGGCTCGGCTGAGATCGGTACCCTGATCGCGGCGCTCGGCACCGGCATCGGGCCTGAAGATTTCGACGCGGAAAAAGCCCGCTATCATCGTATCATCATCATGACCGACGCCGATGTCGACGGCAGCCATATCCGCACGCTGCTGCTGACGTTCTTCTTCCGGCAGATGCCGAACCTGATCGACAAGGGGTATCTTTATATTGCGCAGCCGCCGCTCTATCGGCTGCGGCGCGGCAACGCCAAAGCGGTCTACCTGAAAGACGATGCGGCGCTCGAAGCCTATTGCGTTGAGGCGGCGTTGCGCGACGCGGTCTTTATCCAGTTCGACGGTGTCGAGCGCGCCGCCAACGATCTGCGCGCCTTACTCGACGAAGCGCGCGGCCAGCGCCGTTCGTTGCAAGCTCTGAGCGCCAAACTCGGCAATATCGAGGTGGTCGAGCAGGCGGCGATTGCCGGCGCACTTTCGGCGGGCCTGCTGATAGACGAAGCGCAGGCTCGGGATGCCGCGCGGCGCACCGCTGCTCGGCTCAACCTATTGGCACCGGAGTCTGAGCGCAATTGGCACGGGGAGCTCGTCACCGGATCCTCCGGGATTGAGGGCTTGGTACTCGCGCGCTCGCGCCAGGGCGTGGATGAGCGGCGACTGATCGAGGCGGCGCTTTTACGCTCGAGCGAGGCGCGTCGACTCGATGCCGAACGCGACGTCCTGCACCAGACATACGAGCGGCCGGGTACATTGACCGCGCGCGACAAGACCTGGCCGGTCACTAGCCCCGTGAGCCTCGTCGAGGCCGTCATGGATCTCGGCCGCCGCGGGATCGAGGTGCAGCGCTACAAGGGTCTCGGCGAAATGAATCCGGACCAATTGTGGGAAACCACACTCGATCCGGAAGCGCGCGCGCTGTTGCAGGTCAAAGTCAGCCACGCTGACCTTGCCGAGGAAACGTTCTCGACCCTGATGGGCGATCTCGTCGAACCGCGCCGCGAATTTATCCAAACCAATGCGCTGACGGTCGCCAATCTCGACGTGTAAGCGCTTCCCCCGCGTGGCACGGTCCTGCGGAGGACAGCGGCATGGTTCCCGTGCATCCATTGCGCTTTTGGGGAGCGAGAAGTTGACGCCCGACGAGTTGGCAGACCGCGGTGTCTATCTCGAGCTCAACCGCAACGAAAGCCGTGTTATTGCCGAACGTCTGCGCGCCAAGCTGACCTTTCACGGCTTGCTGTTCGCCGCGATCGGGGTAGCTGCCGGCCAGCGCCTCTACCTATTAGCTGTAGTGCTTGCGGTTGTTGGCGGGGTGATCTGCTGGCCTTGGGATCGTGCCGTTCGTTTATCCTACGATGGCGTGGCGAGGATCGGCAGCGAGTACCAGCTGCGCAAACCGGCCGATGCCCCAGGATTGGACGCTTACGACATCCGCTCCGAGGAATTATGTGGTCCAGGCAGGCGCTTGCGAAGAGCCGAATGCGACCAATTCGAACGCCGCCACCGGCTGGGTTCGTCCCTTGACCTCGATCCGGCCGCATGGCCGTGCCGTTATATCGGCGCCGGCGGCCCTGCGTGTCGCGGCACTGACCAGGATTGTCGTGCCCAACTCCTTGTTGGCGGCTTCCAGGCGCGCCGCGACATTCACCTCGTCGCCGATGACGGTATAGCCGAAATGCCGCTCGGTACCGACATTGCCGATTACCATTCGCCCGGTGTTGATGCCAATGCGCATTTCGAGACAAGGCCGGCCTGCGCTGCGCCACCGGTGATGCAAATTCACGAGTGCTATGCTCATATCGACCGCGGCGCGACAGGCGTTGAGCGCGTGCTCGGGGTCCGGCAGCGGTGCACCAAAGACCGCCATCAGGCTGTCGCCAATATATTTGTCGAGCATGCCTCGACGCGCCTGCACGCAATCGGTCATTGCAGCAAAAAACTCGTTGAGAAGCGCGGTCAGTTCGCCGGGCGACAAGTTTTCCGCGATCGACGTGAAATCGCGGATGTCGGCAAACATCACGGTAAGCTCGCGCTCTTCGCCGCCGAGGCGAAGCGGCGCACGGATGCGGCACAACTCCTCGACCAAGTGCGGATGCAGATACCGTGAAAAGGCGTCGCGAATGTATCGCTCGCGCCGCCATTCCCCCAAGTATTTGCCGCCAACCGACGCGGCGGCGCACAGGACGATCGCCGCCGCCGGAAAGGTAAAATTGAGCCACAATCCAAAGCGGACAAAAGCGAAGTAATCGACAATCACCAGTCCGGTGAGCAATGCGACCGCGCCGATTACCGCGGGAACTGCGCCCCTACGGGCAAAAAATCCCACGCTCAGGCTGACGAGAACGAGAAGGATGGCGTCGATCCCGATTGTCGTGCCGTCGCGCCGGAGAAAATCGCCGCCGAGAAAATTCGCGATCAACGTCGCGTGACGCTCGGCGCCCGACAACGCTGGATCGTACGGTGTGGGCACGGCGTCACCCAGCGCCTTCGCACCGCCTCCGATCAGCACGATCTTTCCGTTCAAATTCTGCAGCGGTGCGCGGTCGAATAAAGCGTTGGCGAAGCTCA
>JAFAHP010000259.1 GCA_019237175.1 Alphaproteobacteria bacterium | reverse complement strand
AACCAATCTGTCACCCTGGTTGATCAGGTTGAGGATCGTCCCGACGGCAATCGCGACCCAAAACGAGCGACGAGGCACCCCGCCACTGAGCGCGTAGCGGCCGGCGAGCTTGAGGAAAGGCGTGGGTGAGGGGAAGCCTGCTCCGCCCACTAGGACCTGTCGTCAGTCATCAAGGCCTCTTCCGTAAACCCTGCTTCGCCTTGGCCGGTGGGCCTTTAGCCCGCGAGCTCGACCCGCGGGTCGGCCCGGCCAACCACGAGACGTCGCTTGGGCTTTTCCGGTTTCTCGTGGATGCCCGGACCACCCCCGGGTTTAGATCCCGACGGGCCATCGATCGCATAGCCCGGGGGCGGGCAAGACGGCCATTTGTGAACGACCTAACGCATTCTGGCTCAATTCGCGGCACGCATTAGGACAGCCAGCGTTTGCGACGCTTGTAGTGTTTGAGGTCGCGATATGATTTACGGGCGCCGGCCTCGTTGAGCCCGAGATAGAATTCTTTGATGTCGGAGTTTTGGCGCAAAGCGTCCGCGGCGCCCTCGAGGACGATGCGGCCGTTCTCCATCACATAACCATGATCCGCGATATCGAGCGCCAACGCCGCGTTCTGTTCGACCAACACCACGGTAAGCCCGCGTTCCTCACGCAGCCGGCGGATAATGCCGAAGATCTCGCCAACCAACATCGGCGCCAGCCCCAGCGACGGCTCGTCGAGGAGGACGACCTTGGGATCACACATCAGCGCGCGGCCGATCACCAGCATCTGCTGCTCGCCGCCCGAAAGATATCCTGAGGTTTGATGGCGCCTCTCCTTGAGCGCCGGAAAGGTGTCGAAGACGTCGCCGATCGCGGCGCGCACGCGCCCGAGATCGTTGCGCGTATGAGCCCCGGCGACGAGGTTTTCCTCCACCGTCAGATTTTCGAAAACCCGGCGGCCCTCGAACACTTGGGCGACGCCGCGGCGCACGACCTCGTGCGGCGGCAACCGGTCGAGCCTCTCGCCGTCGAGTTCGACGGTACCCTTGGTAACCTCACCGCGCTCGCTTCGTAAGAGACCGGATATTGCCTTCAAGGTCGTCGTCTTGCCGGCGCCGTTGGCGCCGAGCAGGGTCGTGATGCAACCCTCCTCGACGGTCAGCGAGACGCCTTTGAGCACCAGGATGACGCCGTCATAAACGACTTCGATGTTGTTCAACGCCAGCATCAGGCGGGCCTCAAGGGCGAGCGGGTTCCGCAAAGCCGGTTATTGTGTCTGCTCCGCTGCCTTGACCTGCTGCCAGACGACATCGCGATAGGCGTTAAACCACGGCGTCACCGGGACAAAGCCGTTGCCCTTTACCCGGAAGATCCGGACCCAGCCGCCGCCTTCGTGGTCTTCGGGAGTGATCTTGAGGGGTGGGACAAGGCCGCCGAGCGAGAAGTCGTGGATCTGTTCCATGCCCTTCTTCACATCGGTTCCGGTCGGGGCCTGGTCGTGCGCGAGCTTCAGGGCGTTCCTCAAGGCCTGCACTTCGACCGCGGCATTCAAGAGCCCGCGGTTGTAATAAACGGTGTTGTCCATATCCGCCGGCGGGGTCTTGCCCTCCTTTTTGTACATTTCCCGGATTTTCTCGCGGATCGGATAGTTGTCGCCGGCACCGGCGAACTGCATCGTGTTGTAACCTTGCGCCACGCCCCAGCCGCCGGCCGCCATGATGTCGGCCTCGCCCGAAGCCCACACCAGCCCGACCACCTTCGACAACGGATAACCGTTCGCCTTGAAAGCCTTGATCGACACCGACGGCGAGCGGCCAAACAGATGCGAGATCACGAAATCGGCCTTGTAGCGCTGCGTAATGTCGAGTACCTGCGCTGTCAATTCGACCCCGGGCGGCGGCACCGCAAAGGTGCGCAGCTCGAACCCTTCCGTCTTCGCCAAGTCCTTGATCACCGGTATCGGCTCGGTGCCCGCCGGATTGTCGTAATAGAGATAGGCGATCTTCTTGCCTTTGAGGCTGCCGCCCAGCTGATCCTTGGCAAATTTGACAGCGGCTGCACCCTGCGAAAAATAGCTCGCGGCGATCGGGAACAGATACGGATATTTCGCGCCGTCCGCCGAGGCTGCGATTCCAAAGCCAGGCGTCGTGCCGACGATTTTATCCTGTTCCAGCCGCTCGTTGAGCGCATGGGTCTGCGGCGTGCCATAGATCGGCATCATAATGGCGCCTTGCTGCTTCTGCCGCTGGTAGGCCTCCACAGCCGCCGGCACCTTGTACTGGGTCTCGATCTCGGGATGATCGATCGTGAAGCCGTCGAGCCCGTGGGTCGCGTTGATGTAATCGAAATAATCGTGCTCCGCCGGGCACAGTACGGTGCCGACGATCTGGGTCGGCCCGGTGCGGTCGCAGGTCACGCCAATGACGATTTTCTTGTCTTGAGCCGCCGCCGAGCCGAAGGAGATCCTGATCGGCGAGCAATGCGACCGCACCGGGCCGACCCAGATCGTCGGCGTGGTCCTGTGCCCGGCGGTCCAGGATTACACCAATCTGATCAACGCGAAAGGCGGGGTCGGCGGCTACAA
>JAFAHP010000177.1 GCA_019237175.1 Alphaproteobacteria bacterium | reverse complement strand
GGCGTCGAGGAACGGCCGGTGCCGCAGGAGTCGCGTCAGAAGACAGCGAAAACGCAGCCCTACCCGATCGGCGACGCGGTCGTGCCGCAATGCGCTCCGCCCTTTGGCGACTTCGAAAAGGCCGGCTGCCTCTTCGAGCCATTCTGGGAGGAGCCGGTGCTGATTCAGCCCGGGCCAGCGGGCGGAACAGTCTGGGCGCCCATGCCCTACAGCCCCGACACCGGCTATTTTTACGTGCCAGCCGGCATCCGCACCGGCGCTTTCGTGCGTTACGGTGATACCTATAAACGCGGACAGCGCTACGTCGCCGGCAACTTTTCAGCGCCAATCGGCTCGCCGCAGGCCGGCACCTTTACCGCAATATCCGGCGCGAATAACAAGATCGCTTGGCAGCAGCAAATGCCGTATCGCATGGGTGGCGGGGGTGGCTCGATTGTCACTGCCAGCGGCCTCGTCCTGCGCGGCGAGCCCAAGACCGGAGCGGTGCTGTGGAAGTTCGAGACCGGCTTTGGCGCCGACGCGCCGCCGATCGCATACGAGGTCGACGGTCAGGAATACATTGCGATCGCGACCGGCGGCAACTCGCTGCAAGGCAGCGCCTCTGGCGACGCGGTCTGGGCCTTCTCGCTGAACGGGCAGGTCAATCCGTTGTGGCCACCGCCGCCGCCCGCCACGGTCGCCGGGCCGGCGGGGCCACTGGCCGAAGGAGCCGACAAGATCAATAGCGGCTTCAACAACCTGGAATACAGCTATTTCCCCGGCCGCATTAAGGTCAAGGCCGGCACCACCGTCACTTTCACCAACCTGGGCGACACCCCCCACACCGCAACTGAGTTGAAACAGGCCAAATGGGATACCGGCGTACTGGAGAAGGGCCAGTCGAAGGCGATCACCTTCTCGGAGCCCGGCAACTACTATTTCATCTGTACGCCTCACCCGTGGATGTACGGGCAGATCATTGTCGAATGAATCTGGGGAGAATGCCATGCGAAACGACGCACAACGCGTAATCCTGATAATCTTGGCTGCCGGTATCATGCTCGGCGGGACTGCCGCGGCCCGGGCGGCCGATCCGGAAATCGATCGCCTGCTGCAGAGCCCGGTCGGCAAGGACTGGGTCACCAATGGCGGCAATCTGACCAACCAGCGCTATTCGACTTTGAAGCAGATCGACACAACCAACGTCCAGCAGCTGAAGGGCGCGTGGATGACGCGGCTCAAGGGTTCCGGCTTTGGAGGCAAGTATTCGGCCGAGGCGACCCCGCTCGTCAGGGACGGAATCATGTACATGGTCACCGGCAATGACGATGTGTTCGCGCTCAACGCCAAGACCGGCGAGATGCTGTGGGAGCGTTGGTCGGGGATCGACCAGAAGATCTCGACCGTCTGTTGTGGCTGGTTGAACCGCGGGCTGGCCATGGGTGAGGGGATGCTGTTTCTCGGCCAGCTCGACGCCAACATCGTCGCCCTCGACGTCAAGAGCGGTAAGGAGGTGTGGAAGACGCCGATCGAGGATTGGCACAACGGCTATGGCGTCACCAACGCGCCGCTCTACTACGACGGTATTGTCTACAGCGGCAATACCGGCGGCGAATTCGGCGTTCGCAGCCGCCTGACGGCGCTCGACGCCAAGACCGGCAAGATCCTGTGGCGCTTTTACACCTTGCCCGGACCGGGCGAGGTCGGCAGCGACACCTGGCCCTCAGGCACCGACGATTACAAGCGCGGCGGGGCCTCGATCTGGAACACCCCTGCCCTCGACCCGCAGCTCGGGCTGATTTACTTCGCGATCGGCAATTGCGGACCCGATTACGACGGATCGATGCGCGAAGGCGACAATCTGTTCTGCGCCTCGATCGTCGCGCTGAACGCCAAGACCGGCGAGCATGTCTGGCATTTTCAGCAGGTTCATCACGACATTTGGGACTATGACGCGGCGAGCCCGGTCGTGCTGTTTGATACGGTCATCGATGGCCAGCCGCGCAAAGCGATCGCCGAGGCCGGCCGCACTGGCTGGGTCTATATCCTCGATCGCATGAATGGCCAACCGCTGATCGGCATCGAGGAAAGGCCGGTGCCGCAGGAACCGCGTCAGAAGACGGCGAAGACGCAACCCTACCCGGTGGGCGACGCCACGGTGCCGCAATGCGCCCAGCCGATGGAGGGTTACGAGAAAGCCGGCTGCATCTTCGAGGCGTTCTGGGACGAGCCTGTGCTGATTCAGCCGTCGGGGCAGGGCGGCACCAACTGGTCGCCGATGCCGTACGACCCCGATACCGGCTATCTCTATGTCCCCGGCACCATCCGGACGAGTGTGTTCTCGCGCGTCCCCAGCCAATACGCCGCCGGGCAGCGCTATACGAACGGCACGCAAGCGCCGCCGATCGGCTCACCCCTAGCTGGCACCTTCACGGCGATCGACAGCAAAACGAACAAGATAGCGTGGCAGCATAAGATGCCTTACCGAATGGGAGGTGGCGGGGGTTCGACGGTGACCGCCGGCGGTCTGCTGCTGCGCGGCGAGCCCGACGGCAACTTTGTTGCCGTCAATGCCAAGACGGGCGAGGTGCTGTGGAAATTTCAGACCGGCTTTGGTGCCGACGCGCCGGCAACGGTCTATGAGGTCGACGGCGACGAGTACATCGCGCTCACCACAGGCGGCAACTCGATCCAGGGCAGCGCCTATGGCGATGCGGTATGGGCGTTCTCCCTGAAGGGGCAAGTCACTCCATTATCGCCGCCGCCGTCTCCGGCGACGATCGCCGGGCCGACGGGACCGATTGCCGAAGGGGTCGACAAGGTGAAGATCGGCGACAACAATGTCGAGTATGCCTTTTGGCCGGGTCGTGCACGGATCAAGGCCGGAACAACCATCACCTTCACCAATGTCGGCGACGTTCCGCACACGGCGACGGCGTTTGACAAAGGCAAGATCGGCGACTGGGATACAGGTGCGCTGGCCAAGGGCGAACAGAAGCAAATCACTTTCGACAAGCCCGGCACCTACTTCTACATCTGTACGCCGCACCCGTGGATGTATGGGCAAATCATAGTCGAATAACGAGGGAGAGACGTCGATGCAGTTACATAAATGCCAGATCGTTCCGGTCTCCGTTGCGCTCGGCTTGCTGGTCTCGGCAGCGATGCCGGTCCGGGCTGCCGATCCGGAAATCGACCGCCTGCTTCAGAACCCGGTCAGCAAGGATTGGGTCACCAACGGTGGCAATCTGACCAACCAGCGCTATTCCACCCTGAATCAGGTCGACACGACCAACGTCAAGCAGCTGAAGGGAGCCTGGATGACCCGGCTCAAGGGCTCCGGCGTTGGCGGCAAGTATTCGTTTGAAGGGACGCCGCTCGTCAAGGACGGCGTCATGTACATCGTTACTGGCAATGACGATGTGTTCGCGCTGAATGCCAAGACCGGTGAGTTCCTGTGGGAGCGGTGGTCGGGAATCGATCAGAAGCTCACCAGTGTTTGCTGCGGCTGGGACAATCGCGGGCTGGCGATGGGCGAGGGGATGCTGTTTCTCGGGCAGCTCGATGCCAATGTCGTAGCGCTCGACGTGAAGACCGGGAAGGAAGTGTGGAAGACGCCGATCGAAGTCTGGCAGGACGGCTACGGCGTCACCAGCGCCCCGCTCTATTATGACGGCATTATCTACAGCGGGATCACCGGCGGCGAATACGGCATCCGCGGCCGGCTGACCGCACTCGACGCCAAGACCGGCAAGATCCTGTGGCGGTTTTATACCCTGCCGGGTCCGGGAGACGTTGGCGGCAATACCTGGCCGGCCAACAACGACCAATACATGCATGGCGGTGCGGCGATCTGGAATACGCCAGCGCTCGATCCGCAACTCGGCCTCGTTTACTTCTCGGTCGGCAACTGCGGGCCGGACTATGACGGCGCCGCGCGCGAAGGCGACAATCTGTTCTGCGCCTCGGTCGTCGCGGTGAAGGCGAAGACCGGCGAATATGCCTGGCACTTCCAGGAGGTGCACCACGATATTTGGGATTACGACGCGGCGAGCCCGGCGCTTCTGTTCGACACCGTCATCAACGGTGAGCCGCGCAAGGGCATCGCCCAAGCCGGCCGCACCGGCTGGGTCTACATTCTCGACCGCACCAACGGCAAGCCGCTGGTCGGCGTCGAGGAGCGTCCGGTGCCGCAGGAGCCGCGGCAACATACGGCAGCGACGCAGCCTTATCCGGTGGGCGACGCGATCGTGCCGCAATGCGCCAAGCCGTTGGAGGGATACGAACGATACGGCTGTATCTTCGAGGCGTTCTGGGAAGAGCCGACCCTGGTCCAGCCATCGGGGATTGGCGGCACCAACTGGTCGCCGATGTCGTACAGCCCGGACACCGGGAATCTCTATGTGCCCGGAACCATACGCACGAGCGCCTTCGCACGCTATGGCGACCAATACAAAAAGGGGAAGCAATATAATGGCGGCACTCAGGCGGCGCCGATCGGCTCGGAGATGAGCGGCACATGGACCGCGATTACCGCGAATACCAATAAAATTGCCTGGCTGAAGAATATCCCGTTCCGTGTCGGCGGCGGCGGCGGCTCGACGACAACGGCGGGCGGGCTCGTATTGCATGGTGATCCCGGCGGCAACATCCAGGCGCGTGACGCCAGAACCGGCGAGCTGTTGTGGCAGTTCCAGACGGGGTTCGGCGTTGAGGCGCCGCCGATGGTCTACGAGGTCGACGGCGATGAATACGTGGCGGTCGCCGCTGGCGGCAATCAGGGGGTAGGCAGCGCCAATGGCGATGC
>JAFAHP010000547.1 GCA_019237175.1 Alphaproteobacteria bacterium | reverse complement strand
CGTGGTATGCCGGGGGGAGTCTCGAGGACGGGTGGGTGTTAACAAACCGGCATTACGAATATGATCCGCACGCCAGTTCCGCGCCGCGCCAGGTAGATTTCGCTTCTGGCTGTTGCCTCGGTATCAGCCGCGAGGTTTTCGAAAAGGTCGGGTTGCTCGATGAGAGCTTCTTTGTCTATTGGGAAGACACGGATTTCTGCATGCGTCTCAAGGAAAACCGGATTCCGATTTTTTATGTCCCGGAGCCAAGCCTGCTTCATGCGGTCAGCGCGGCATCGGGCGGAGAATTCACGCTTGCTTATACGCGGCTTTATTGTCGGAGCTATATGCAATTCGTCCGCAAACACTTCGGCACAAGGCGCGCAGTCGCAACGATGTTGCGCCTCGTGCTTTTGGAAAGGAAACTATTTCGGCGAAACCACCGCCGCATACGATTGGTCGCCGGATCACTGCTGCGCGGCCTGGCAACACCGCTGGTGCCAGAAGCCCGCCTGCGCTAATGCGTGCGCTGATCATCACCACCTATGGACCGCAGTGGGAAGGCGTCGAATTCACCGGCACTCATTGGCGCTTTCGCCTGCTCGTAAAAGCAATCTGCCAGCTCGCAGACGAGGTGGAGTTACTCCATCTCGTTCCCTACCAATTCGTTGCCGCCAATCCGGGCGTCGAGGCAGTCGGTGCTCAGCAATCGGCCTATTTTGGCGCGCCCGTGACGACGCATCTAATCAGGTGCCAAGCACCCAGAAACGAGACCTTTTTTAGGCATTACGTAGCGGGCATATCGTCGGTCTACGAGCAACAAGATTATTTCCAATATTCCGGAGCGGAACAGACGGCGGCGGTCGGAGCGTTTTTGGACCGATCGCCGGATGTCGTTGTGGTTCATCGGCTGGCGGCGATGCTGCCGGTTATCCGCTCTCTCCGCCGACCCGCTCGGATGTTCTTCGACCTGGACGATGTCGTCCATCGCGTGCGTTTTCAGACCGCATTACGGCCCCCCATTCGACCGGGCCAGCTCGGCTATCTTTTTCACGTCCCGGCGATCGCTGCGGCCGAGCGGCGCGGAGCCGCGCTCTCGCGCCTGACCTTTGTCTGCTCGGAATTGGATCGTGCCCGTCTGCGGCGGCTCGGCTTTGCGCGGGTTGCCGTTGTGCCTAACGCGCTCCCCGTTCCCTCCGCACCCTCCGAATTGCCGAGGACGCCAACAATCCTGTTTCTCGGAACGTGCTGGTATCAGCCGAATAAGATGGCGGCCGAAAGACTTGTCCGCCGCATTTTCCCGCGCGTGCGCGCGCGGGTTCCCGAGGCCCGGCTGGTGATTGCCGGCGAATCGAGTCTCGAGCTCGCCTCGCGGCGCGAGCGGCCCGAAGGCGTGCAATATCTTGGATATGTCGACAATTTGACGGAGCTCTATGCGTCCGCACGCCTGGTGTGCTGTCCGATCACCGGAGGCAGCGGCACCCGGGTGAAACTAATCGAGGCGGCGGGATATGCGCGCCCGCTCGTGGCAACGCGGTTTGCCGCCGAAGGTCTCGATTTCCGGGACGGGGTCGAAATCTTGTTGCGCGACGACGACGATGCCATCGCTGCCGAATGCGTTCAGCTGATGCGCGACGATGCGCGGTGCCGTGCGCTCGGCGCAGCAGCGCACGCAAGGATGCGCGAGAAATACGATGCGCTGGCGATTCAAAGGACGATCATCAAAATGATATCGGAAACATGTGAGAGTGGCTGTTAACGGGATTTCGGCAGACCGATAGGTCGATTTTCTCCGGCAAGCGGCTCACCGTGATCGCATCAACAGTTCAGAGCGTCGACAATTAGCGGGTGATGCCGTTGCTCGCATTCTTGTCGCGCAGCACCGCCAGCAAGGGTTGCATCTGGCCGCTGTTACGCTGGATGACCGAGATCATGTCGGAACGCTGCAGATTGGCCATGTCGATGCCGCTGACGATGACGTCGGTCACCTTATAGCCGACGGCAGTCGGATTGAGCCGCCAGTTGACGTCGAGCCGCACCGCGCCGTCTATCCGACTCATAACGATGACTCCTTCCTTATCGGGTTGGCTGCCAAGCACCTTGAAGCTTTGCGCGCCGATCTGCCCGAGCGGCAAGGAATACGCAAAGACGACGTAATCTTCGTAGCGGCTGATGAACTCCTGCCGCTGCTGCGCGGTCGCGTATTGCCAATAGGGTCCGAGAGCGGCCCGGGCGCAGGCCTCGGTGTCGAAGTACTGACGGTAGAGTTGGCGAAAGCGCCATTGCTGAACCGCGATATCGCCGCCTCGCATCGCAGCGATTGCGCGGTCTCCGAGATTATTGACAAAGCTCGCCGGGCTTTCGGCGATTATGGCGCCCGCACCCGGATCCACTCGACTGCGTCCTGCGATGAGATGGAGGCGATCGCGACGGCATACCCCGATATGGGAAGCACAGTTCCTCCCGACGCGTTTCGCGGCGGTGTTGCCGCGCCCCGCTGTGGCGGCCGACTTGGCTCGCGCGACCAATCTGATCCGCGCCCGGTTGGGGTGGGCGACGGCCCGTGCTGGTGTCGCGGCAACGACCGCCGGTTTGAAACCGCGGCAGCCGCCGCCGCCCGCACATTCGACGGCGTACGCAGTCGCAATGCCGGCGATCATCCCCGGAAAGGCGGCCGCGACCACAAACAGCCTCGATTTCATCGCTTATCCCCCCGGCTGCGCCCCCACAGGTCGGTGCGTCGCGAGCAGGAGCGGGCATACGGGGAAAACTCCTCGATAACCGAACCCTCCTCCTGCTGCGAACCCATCAAGCGCAAAAGTAATCAATATATTCTACTTGAAGTCAATTATTCGCATTCTTTATCCATGTCGCGGGCGAGACGGCCGGGTTGATGTAAGTGATTCTGCGGCGATTTCGCTCATTTACCTGCCCCGGCTCGCGGCATGATCGCGGCCTCTCACCGATCCCGGACGAGGGGAGGGGAGGTGCGCGAGGCGATTCGCAGCCGGCTGGCGCCGGGACGTGTGCGGCCTTAACATGCCCCGAGCAGGACCGGAGGTGGCGATGACGGAGGCCGGCTATCGGACGGGGCTCGTCGATTTGGCAAAGGGCCAGATCAGCCGCGAGATTTTTGTCAATGACGAGATCTATGTGCAGGAACAGGAGCGGCTGTTTGCCCGCGCCTGGCTGTTTGTCGGGCACGAGAGCCAGATCCCGAACCCGGGAGACTTCTTTGTCTCCTGCATGGGCGAGGAAGGCGTGATCCTGTGCCGCGACCGCGCCGGCCAGATCCACGTATTTCTCAACTCGTGCCGGCACCGCGGCATGAAGGTATGCCGCTATGACGAAGGCAACACCCCGGTTTTCACCTGCCCTTATCATGGCTGGAGCTATTCGACAGACGGCAAATTGGTCGGCGTGCCGTATTTCCGCGAGGCCTATCACGGGGCCCTCGACCGCTCGCAGTGGGGGTTGGTCGAGGTCGTACAGCTGTGCAATTACAAGGGGGCCCTCTGGGCCACCTGGGACCCGACCGCACCGTCCTTCCACGAATATCTCGGCGATTTCGCCCGCTATCTCGATTTGAGCCTGGACAGCTGGGACGGCGGCGATGGCGGCATCGAGGTGTTGGGCGGGATCCAGAAGTGGATCATTCCGTGCAACTGGAAATTCCCGGCCGAGAATTTCAGCGGTGACAGCTACCACAACATCAGTCACCGCTCGGTCGATCTGGTCGGCATCGGGCCCTCTGGCAGCGGCCGGCGCGATACGCGCGAGCGCGAGTTGGCGCGCCGGCTGCAGGTGTCGTTTTACGAGCGCGGGCACCAGACCGGCGTTTATGTGCTGCCGTCCGGCCAGCCGATCCCGCTGGCTTATGCGCATTCGCCGGTCGTGTCGGAATATTTCGCGCATTGCGAAGAACAGCGGCGCCGACGCCAAGGCGAATGGGGACGGGTGATCGGCAGCCCGGGTGAGGTCTTTCCGAATATCGCATTGCATCCGCGCCAGCCGCGCACGATCGCAGTATGGCATCCGCGTGGCGCGCATAAGACCGAATGCTGGCGCTGGTATTTTGTCGACAAGGCCGCCCCGCAGCAGGTCAAGGACTTTCTGCGCGACTATTACATCCGCTATTCGGGTCCCGCCGGCTTGACCGAGCAGGACGACATGGAAAACTGGAATTACGCCCATGCGGCAAGCCGCGGCGTGATCGCGCGCCGATATCCGTACAGCTACGAGCAGGGGCAGGGCTACGAACGCGACAACTATGAATTCGACGGGCTGCGCCTGCCGGGGACGGTGATGGACATCACCGAAGCCAAATCGAGCGAGCACAATTTGCGCAACCTGTACCGTCGCTGGGCCGAATTCATGGAAGCGGAAAGCTGGGACGAGCTCGCGACCTGGCGGCGCGGCGACCAGAACCACGGCATCGTCAGGGCCGCCGAATGAGCGACCTCGTCAACACAAGAGAGCTGACCCCAGGCACGCATATCGTCCTGGTCGACGGGGCGGTCGCCGAAGTGGTCTCGAACCCATTGGACGGCGTGTGGGTGGTCGCCCGCTATCTGTCCTCGCCCGTTGATCCCTCGGTCGTGGGCCAAGAAGAGATGATTTTTGCTCAGGACATCGCCGGGGTGCGCGCGCCGGGCTGACTGCCGGATGGCAGATAATCGCAGTTTTGTAGCTGCGACAGTCGGGCGAGAGCCAGAAAGGCGCTAACTAACCGCACAAAACCGAGAATGGTCCGGTGTTCCCGAGCCGGCCTCTTCGCGACGCGAGACGCCGATCGGCCGGTCAACGGCTCTTAAATGGTTTCGGTGTATATGACCCAGGCACCGCGACCCCGACACGCTCCATGGGTACAGTTCCAATCTGGAAGCAATGGCTGATCATCGCGGCCAGCGTTTTGGTCAGTCCAGTAATCGTGTTCGCTTTTGCCGGCTGGTTGCTCTTTCGCCGGTTCAGGTCGCGCCGTGGGTAGCGAAGGCGGCTTGGCCCGTGACGCCTCAATCCGCCATCGCCGCAACTGTCTGTTTGGCGACGACAGCGGATGCGGCGGGTGCCGGCAGACCGCGGCCAACCAAGTTCCATAAGTGAGCAACTGATAAATATCGGTTTTTGGTGCGAGGGCGGTGGTTGCGGCTCATCTTCTTACTTGGAAAGAAGAGAGTAAGAAAAGGAGAGCGTAGGCGGGGGACGTGCGTCGATTTCACGGCCCGCGACCTGACGGAACTGCGACACCGGCAAAGAAGCCGCGGAAACCTTGGGGATGGGCCTCACAGGTCCGGCGCGACCGCCGCGGCGCTCTACATGAAATGAGCCGGCCGTCCGGCAATCATCGCGCGTCCTAGGCGCTGTCCGGCGTCCGTTGCTCCAGTCCGAATTCGGGCCCCGCGCAGCGCCGCAATTCTTCGCCGAGGGCATGGCCGATCCCGCCTGCTTCGGTGATGTCGCCCGCCCGCCGCAGCCGAATCTCGCGACGGCCGTCCGGGGTCAGCAGCAATCCCTCGATCGTCAGCCGGTGGCCCTCCACCTCGGCGAGAGCCGCAATCGGCGTGCGGCACGATCCGTCGAGTGCGGCCAGCATCGCCCGCTCGGCAGCGGCACAGGATGCACTCGGCCCATCATGGAGCGGCGCCAGCAGTTGCTGCAGCAACTCATCACCCGATCGGCAGGTGACGGCGAGCGCACCCTGACCGACGGCGGGCAGCATCACCTCGCACGAAAGAACCTCGGTGGCGCGATCGGCAAGTCCGATCCGCCGCAATCCGCACAGCGCCAGCAAGGTCGCGTCAACCTCGCCCGCTTCGAGCTTGCGGATGCGGGTGTTGGCGTTGCCGCGCAACGGCACGATCCTCAGGTCCGGGCGCCGCCGCAACAACTGCGCTTGCCGCCGCAAAGAGGCGGTGCCGACAACCGCACTTTCTTCCAGCGTCGCGAGGCTTACCGCTTTTAGCGACAAAAACGCGTCGCGCGGATCCTCGCGCGGCAGGATGCAGGCAAGTTCCACACCGTCAGGCAAAGAGGTCTCGAGATCCTTCAGCGAGTGAACGGCGAGGTCGATGCGCCGGTCGCGCAACGCTTCGTCGATTTCCTTGGTGAACAAGCCCTTACCGCCGATTTCGGCGAGACGCCGATCCTGTACCCGATCCCCGGTCGTCCGGATCGGGACGATCTCGAAGGCACCAGCCGCGGCGAGTTCGGGGTGGGCCGCCAGCAGCCGGTCGCGCACCAGCTCTGTCTGGCTCACCGCCATCGGGCTCCCGCGTGTGCCGATGCGCAAAGGGCGCGGTATTGGTGTCATCGCGGTTCTTTTACCCCGCGCTTGCACGCCGACCAATGTCAATGACAGTTAATTTGCCGTAATGTGAAATCGATCACAGCAGTATCGAAGCGCTTGTGGCAGTAGGTCCCAAGGCGCACCGCCTGCTCGTTTGCCCTCTCCCGGCCTCGCGAAGGAGAGCCTCATGCGCTTTCTGTCCTCGCTGTCCCCCGCCATCATCTTGCGCCAGTTGCGTGAACGCCAGGACGCCGCAACCTTCGAGCGCCTGCAATTCTCGCAACACGTCGCGGACCTGCGCCTGATCTTTTCGGTCGCCGTGATCATCATGATCGGGGCATCGCTGCTTGCGATCCCCTTCTTCTTCGAACGGGAACTCATGAACAATTGGGCCGACATTAGGAACAGCACCAGCAGTTGGATTTGGTTGCGATTGGCTTTTGCTGCGGTTGTCGACAGCGGCGCCTTCATCGGCGCGGTCTGGGCGGTCGGATGCGGGGTTCTCGCATGGACCTATCAGACCGGCAGCGGCCGGCTGGGTGTCGTTGATCTTTTTGCCTGCGAGATCGCAACCCTTTGTCGGGTCGCAGCGGTGGTCGACATGGTTCCGCATTACATCGACCTCTTCCACAGCGGACCGCACCCGGCCGAGCACGACGGCATCGACGCCGGCATGCCGACAGTCTCGACGCGGTTCACCTCGCAGGAGAGCTATTTCCCCGTTTTCGATGCGTCGGTGAAAGACCTGCAGCAATTGGAAGCCGACGTGGTCGACAACGTCACCGCGTTTTACACCTACCTGAAAGTAATGCGCGATTCGCTGCGCAAGCTCGCCGGGATCCGCCCGCCTGAACAGGCGAGTCCAGGCCGCGACGAATGGCATCGTGCAATCTGCAACGTCGTCTATATGCAATTCTTGGCACTCGAAAGCGGGCGTAAGGCAATCAATGAGCTCGTCGAGTTCCAGCCGACGCGAGCCGAAAACACCTTCACGATCCTGCTCAGCGAAATCACCGCCTATGGCTTTTTACGCGAGCAGTTCCAGGGCGATTTGAGACATCGGCTGCTCGAGGCGCGCGAAGCGTATTATCGGGACAAGGTGCTTGAGCTGTGTGCGGCCGTGGCGAGAGAGGTCGATCCCCGTTGGGACAAGGCCAAAGAGGTCGCAAGAGAAGTGATGCAACGCCACTCTAAGCTTTTCGCGGTGGAAGCCCCAGCGGCGGAACCGCAGCTGGCCGTCGCATAGGACTGACGAATCCCCGGACGGTGAGCCGGGCGAGACGGCGATTCGCTGTCGAGGGATGGCCGCATTGCTCACGGCAATACGGCGGGAGCCGCGAGGTGCGGCGCGCCATGGCCGCGCCCGCCGTCGACGCTGCATCGCTTATGCGGCCTTGCTATATTCAAAGCACATGTCCGATCCTCTTGTTGCAGTGCGGCCAGCTGACGTGGCACCGCCTTTTTTGGCGGCGTTGAACGACGCGCAACGCCGCGCCGTCGAGGCGATCGAGGGTCCGGTTTTGGTGTTGGCCGGCGCCGGCACCGGCAAAACCCGCGTGCTGACGACAAGGCTCGCCCATATCCTCGCCACCCGCCGCGCTTTTCCATCCGAGGTGCTCGCCGTCACCTTTACCAACAAGGCGGCGCGCGAGATGCGCGAGCGGCTTGAAGCGATGATCGGCCGTGCCGCCGACGGGTTGTGGCTTGGCACCTTTCATGCCATCGCAGCGCGGATCTTGCGCCGACATGCGGAAGCGGTCGGGCTCAAATCGAGCTTTACGATCCTCGACACCGACGACCAGCTTCGCCTCCTAAAGCAGATCCTGCAGGCCGAAAACATCGACGAGCGGCGCTGGCCGGCGCGGGTACTACTGGCGGTCATTCAGCGCTGGAAAGACCGCGGCCTTGTCCCGGACAAAGTGTCGCCCGGCGACACCGGCGGCTTCGCCGAGGGCCGAGCCATAGCACTTTACCAGCGCTATCAGGAGCGTCTGGCTACCGTCAACGCCGTCGATTTTGGCGATCTGCTGCTGCACAACTTGACGCTTTTAACCGGCCATCCCGACATTCTTGGCGATTATCACCGCCGCTTCCGTTATCTGCTGGTCGACGAATACCAGGACACCAACATCGCGCAGTATTTGTGGCTGCGGCTCCTGGCGCAGGGACGGCGCAATTTATGCTGCGTCGGCGACGACGACCAGTCGATCTACAGCTGGCGGGGTGCGGAGATCGGCAACATCCTGCGCTTCGAGACCGACTTTCCCGGCGCCCAGATCATTCGGCTCGAGGAGAATTATCGCTCGACCTCGCGCATTCTGGGTGCCGCCGCCGGGATGATCGCGCACAACAGCGGGCGGCTCGGCAAGACGTTGTGGACCCAGGCCGACGAGGGTGAAAAACTCGTCGTCCGCGGGTTGTGGGACGGTGAAGAGGAGGCACGCTGGGTTGGCGACGAGATCGAGGCGCTGCAGCGCCAGCGGCATGCGCTGAGCGAGATCGCGATCCTGGTCCGCGCCGGCTTTCAAACCCGCGAGTTCGAGGAACGATTTATTGCGCTGGCGCTGCCCTACCGCGTCATCGGCGGCCCACGCTTTTACGAACGCCAGGAAATCCGCGATGCGCTTGCTTATCTGCGCCTGGTCGCACAACCGGCCGACGACCTCGCTTTCGAGCGCATCCTGAACACCCCGCGCCGCGGCATCGGCAGTTCGACCGTGCAGCAGCTCCATACACTAGCGCGCGACGAAGGCCTGCCGCTGATCGAGGCGGCGCGCGAGCTGATTGTCGGCGACCGGCTGCGCCCGGCCGCGCGCAATGCTCTGGCGGGTTTTATCGCCGCGCTTGATCGGTGGCGCGCCGAGTCCGACCGTGTGGCGCACACCGACCTCGTGCAGATTGTCCTCGACGAATCGGGCTATACCGCGATGTGGCAGGCCGACCGCTCGCCGGATGCCGCCGGGCGGCTCGAAAATTTGAAGGAATTGGTTGTGGCGATGGCCGAGTTCGAAAATCTCGGCGGATTTCTCGAACATGTCAGCCTGGTGATGGACAACGCCGCGGATGCCGCGGGCGACGTGGTCAATCTGAGGACCTTGCACAGCGCCAAGGGGCTCGAATTCGACACCGTGTTTTTGCCGGGCTGGGAGGATGGGCTGTTCCCCAACCAGCGTGC
>JAFAHP010000528.1 GCA_019237175.1 Alphaproteobacteria bacterium | reverse complement strand
GCGTCCGGTTTCGTCGTCGAACGCGAAGGTTCCGAGCCTCGAGCCGAATACTGTTGCCGGCCTATGGACAACACGACCCCCACAAGTCGACGTCGCCGGCGGGGTGTCGGGCGCCTGCGGTTCGGGATCAGTGGCACGCGGTTTGCTGTTGCGCTGCGGGTAACGCAGTGCAAAGCGAACGATTTTGGCGGGCTGTCTCAAAGTATTGCTTGCCGATTCCGATGCCGATCGGGCGGCGAACCTCGAACAGCGCATCCGTGAGATCAGCGACGCTGTAATCTTGCGTGTCCCGCCTGGCGGGAGTTTGCTCGATACTGTCGCGCTCAAAGCCCCCGACGTGATCATCGTCGATATGGCCCGCCCCGACCGCGACGCGCTCGACGATCTGCGCCGGGTCAGCGCCGACAATCCGCGGCCGATCGTCATGTTTGTCGACCGCGACGACCGCACCTTTATGGAAGCAGCAATCGCTGCCGGGGTCAGTTCTTACAATGTCGTAAGCGCAGCCTTTCCGGACGTGAAGCCGATCGTCATGGCGGCGGTCGCGATTTTCCGCAAACACCAGCAGGTCGCCGCCGATCTGCAGCAGGCGATCACGGCCCTGATGGAGCGGGACACGATCAATCGCGCCAAGGCATTGCTGATCAAAGAACGGGGTATCGACGAGCCCCAGGCATATCGCTGGCTCCGCCGCAAGGCGATGAACGAAAGCAGACGGATCGCCGCTGTCGCCGCCGATCTGCTCGCCAGCGTCGAGAGCAAGGGAGCGCAGCGATGAGGACGAATCCGATCCGGTCGGAATTCCGCATCGGCGTGCTACGGCTGACTGACGCCGCGCCGCTGATCATGGCCAAGGAGCTTGGCTATTTTGCCGTGGAGGGGGTGGAGGTTTCGCTGTCTATCGAGCCCTCCTGGGCCAATATTGCCGACAAGCTTGCCTATGGATTGCTCGACGGTGCGATGATGTTGCCGCCACTGGCGTTGGCCCTAAGCCTTGGATTGAGCGGAAGCGGCGGCCCTGAGCCGATTATTGTACCGGCAGCGCTGAGTCTGAACGGCAATACGGTTACGCTTGGTGAACGCTGGGCCGCAGCGGTGCTGCCAGAGAAAACATCCTGCAACGATGCCGCTGGGGCGGCTGAGGCTGCGCGCCGATTTGCGCGCACGATCCGCGCGGACGGCGAGAAGCCCGTTTTGGCCGTCGTGCATACCTTTTCAACGCACAATTTGCTGCTGCGCTATTGGCTCGCAGTGGGCGGCATTGATCCCGACCGCGATGTGGTGTTTACCGTCGTCCCCCCGGCCGAAACCGTAGAGGCCATGGCGGCGCACAAGATCGACGGCTTTTGTGCAGGGGCGCCCTGGGGCGAGGTTGCGGCGCGAAAAGGGCTCGGTCGCACGGTGGCGACATCGCATGCGATCTGGAATCACGGTGTCGAAAAGGTTTTTGCAATGCGCCGCGCGATCGCCGACCGGCATCCCGCTCTCGCAGAGGCTCTCCTGCGCGCATTATTGCGAGCTGCCAGTTATTGCGACGATCCCACACATGCCGAGCATGTTGCATCGATATTGTCGTCAGACAGCTATCTCGGCTTGCCGGCGGAAATCATTCTGACCTCGCTGCCCGGCGCCAAGATCAGACGCTCTGCATCGGTGCCCGGCAATGCGGATATTTCGGTTTTTTTCGCCAATGCAGCCAGTTTCCCTTGGCGATCGCATGTGCAGTGGTTTTTGGCTCAAATGGTCCGTTGGGGCTACGTCGCCGCCGATGCCGACCTTTGGTCGGCGACTGCGGTCTTTCGCCCCGAACTTTACGCTAGCGCTGCACGATCGCTCGGCTTGTCGGTGCCGGCGTCGACGATGAAAACCGAAGGGTTTCATCGCGGCCGCTGGCTGCTGCCGGGGTTCCCCACACCGATCGCGATGGGTTCCGACCAGTTTCTCGCCGGAGCGGTTTTCGTGCCGGTTGGCTAGGTGTCCCTGCCACGAGAGCCGGTAGGGCGGAATAGCGCGCAGCGCGTATTCCGCCAGCCCCGCCCGAGACGGCGGAATGCCCCCGAAGCGCCCGCCCCGGCGGGCGGCCGCCCTGGGGTTTTCCGCCCTACGATGACTTCTGAGGCGATAGCATTCTGGTTCCTCCCTCGCGCAGCGG
>JAFAHP010000510.1 GCA_019237175.1 Alphaproteobacteria bacterium | reverse complement strand
ATTTGGCGTGCGTTGTTCGGTGATTACAGCGGCGATATCGGGGGACGAGCCGATTTTCCTCCCTGCTCTCAGGGAACCAGGTCAGGGCCGGGGCCGCTGGTATCGCGGTTCAGATGCCGCTCGGAGATGTCCTGGACGGTCTGCGTCCCATCGGGCATCATCGCCGGCCGCTGCGCAAATGCCGGCGTGCCGAAGTACTCGCGAGGAAGGGCTGGACGATGGTTGCTATCGAATCGACCCCTGAAATGGCGGCTGCAGTCTATGCAACCATGGAGCGCAACCTCGAGGTGGTCCGCCGTCGATTGCATCGGCCGCTGACCCTGGCGGACAAAATATTGCTCGGTCATCTCGACGACCCGGAGCACCAGGAACTAGAGCCGGGCCAGAGCTACCTATTGCTCCGTCCGGATCGGGTGGTTTTTCAGGATGTGCTGGGGCAGACGGGTCTGCTTCAGTTCATGCAGACCCGCCGGGAAAGGGTGGCCGTGCCGGCCACCATTCATTGCGATCATCTGATCCAAGCAAGAATCGAAGGCCAATCCGATCTGCGCGAGTCGCTTGCCGAAAACAAGGAAGTCTATGACTTTCTGCGATCGGCCGCGGCGAAGTACGGTCTGGGCTTCTGGGGACCCGGCGCCGGCATCATCCACCAGGTGGTGCTGGAGAATTATGCCTTCCCGGGCGAGCTGATCATCGGCACCGACTCGCATACACCCAACGCCGGAGGCCTTGCCGCTTGCGCTGTCGGCGTCGGTGGCGCCGACGCCGTCGAAGTGATTGCGGGACTGCCTTGGGAAGTGCTCTATCCGCGACATATTGCCGTCTTTCTTACAGGACGGATGGGCGGATGGACGGCGCCCAAAGACGTCATTCTATTCGTCGCCGGACAGCTGACCGTGTCGGGCGGAACCAATGCCATCGTCGAGTATATCGGTCCGGGGGCGCGTACGATCAGCGCCACCCGCAAAGCCACTATCACCAATATGGGAGCCGAGCTTGGCGCGACGACGTCGATCTTCCCTGCCGACGAGCACATGGCCGCATACCTGCGTGCGACAGGTAAACCCGCGCTGGTGCCGCTCTTCGAGCGGCATCAACACCTGTTGGAACCGGACAAGGAAGTCGAAGCCGATCCCGGGAAATATTACGACCGCGTTGTCGAACTCGATCTGTCAAAACTCGAACCCTACATCGTCGGCCCGCACTCGCCCGACAGGGCACGACCGATATCGAAGCTGGCCGCCGAAGTCCGTGACAGCAAGAACGGGTTTATCGATGACATTTCGACTGCCCTTATCGGCAGCTGCACCAACTCCTCCTACGAGGACATGAGCCGCGCGGCGGATGTGGCCGAACAAGCAAAGGCCCACGGCGTCAAGGCCGGCGTTCCTTTCCTGGTCACCCCGGGTTCGGAGGAGGTGCGCGCGACGATCGAGCGCGACGGCCAGATGCGCTCGCTAACGGACATCGACGGCACGGTGCTGGCTAATGCCTGTGGTCCGTGCATCGGTCAGTGGCGTCGTTCCCAGGAGGAGAGTGCCAAGCCCAATACGATTGTTACATCCTACAATCGCAACTTTCCCCGCCGCAACGACGGTGAGGCGACCACAATGAATTTCATCGGCAGCCCTGAGATCGTCACGGCCTTTGCGTTGGGTAAGCGGCTGTCGTTCAACCCTTTGACCGATACGCTGCCCGGCGCCGACGGCAGGCCGTTTCAGCTCGAGCCGCCGAAGCCGGCTCCCGAGGTCCCCACCAAGGGCTTTGATCGCGGCCACACGACCTATATCGCGCCCCCGGAAGACGGCAGCAACATCTCGCTCGCGGTTGATCCGAACAGCGAACGGCTGCAATTGATGGAGCCCTGGCCGGCTTGGGACGGCAAGGATTTGGTCGATATGCCGGTGTTGATCAAGACCCAGGGGAAGACCACGACCGACCATATCTCTCCGGCGGGTCCCTGGCTCAGATATCGCGGTCATTTGGACAAATTCAGCGACAACATGTTCATGGGGGCGACCAACGCCTACACCGGCGCGGCCGGCACCGGCATCAATGTGCTGACCGGGGAGACGGGACAGCCGATCGCCAAGATCGCCCGGTACTACAAGTCACACGGGATCAAATGGGTCGCCGTCGGCGACGACAATTACGGTGAAGGCAGCAGCCGCGAACACGCCGCACTGTCGCCGCGCCTGCTCGGAGGGGCTGCAGTAATCGCCCGCAGTTTTGCCCGGATTCACGAGTCGAATCTGAAAAAGCAGGGGCTGTTGGCGCTGACCTTCCAGAACCGGGCGGATTACGACCGGATCCGTGCGGACGACCGGCTCAGCCTCATTGGTTTGGCGGAGATGGCGCCGGGCAAACCGG
>JAFAHP010000496.1 GCA_019237175.1 Alphaproteobacteria bacterium | reverse complement strand
AGCGGCGCGGTGTTTGGTGCCGAGGGGGCGAAAAATGCTTTTCTCGTCGAGACCCTGCAAGGCATTCGCACAGTAAAATCCCTTGCCCTCGATGCCCGCCACCGTCACGAATGGGATGTCCGGGTCGCCAAGGCGGCGCGGCTGCGGCTGGAAGAAGGCCAATTTGCCAATATCATCCAGACGGTCGCGCAGATGCTGGAGCGGATGATGACATCGGGCGTTTTCGCGCTGGCCGT
The DNA here is from genome assembly GCA_019237175.1 of Alphaproteobacteria bacterium. Classification (GTDB taxonomy): domain Bacteria; phylum Pseudomonadota; class Alphaproteobacteria; order ATCC43930; family CGMCC-115725; genus AP-15. Next base: position 15,530 of record JAFAHP010000496.1, on the reverse strand, counting down.
GTACCTTGCGATTACCAGCAATGATCAGGTGTACATCGGCGCGCTTGTGGCCTTTGTGATGTTGACGACCCGCGTGGCAGCGCCGCTGATGCAACTCGCTCATCTTCTGCAGCAATACGACGAGGCGCAGTTCGCCGTCAAAATCATCTCGGCTCTGGTCAACCAGCTGCCGGAGGACGGCCGCGGGCGACCCGGAATACGCACGCCGCTCGTTGGTCGGATAGAGTTCTGCGGGGTGCGATTCCGCTATCCGCAAGCCTTCCAGCCGGCGCTGGATAATGTGACGTTCACCATCGGTGAAGGGACCATATTTGGCATCATGGGCCGCAGCGGGTCCGGGAAAACCACGGTAACTCGCCTATTGCAACGGCTGCATTCGAATTACGAAGGCTTGATCAAAATCGATGGCAATGATTTGCGCGAGATCGACATTGAACATTTGCGCTCGAGCCTTGGCGTCGTGCTGCAGGACAATTTCCTGTTCAGCGGCACCATTCGTGATGCGATTGCCGCCGCCAAGCCGGCTGCTCGCTTCGAAGAGATCGTAAGGGCGGCCCGGCTCGCCGGTGCGGAGGAATTTATCGAGCGCTTACCGCGTGGCTACGACACTTTCCTTCAGGAAGGTTCGACCAATCTGTCAGGCGGTCAACGGCAACGTCTGGCGATCGCGCGCGCGCTGATCGGCGACCCGCGAATTCTGATCCTCGATGAGGCGACGAGCGCGCTCGATGCGGAGAGTGAGGCCATCGTTAATGCCAACCTCTTGCGCATCGCCCGCGAGCGGACACTCTTAATCATTTCCCACCGACTGTCGACGCTCGTGCCTGCTGACGCCATACTTGTACTTGAGCGAGGCGGCGCGTACGACATCGGCCGCCATGCCGAACTGGTCGAACGTTGCGACATCTACCGCGCGCTCTGGCACCAGCAAACGGTTCATGCCAACCCAAGGCCCACCCATGAGCCTGTTGCGCTGCGATCCGTTGCGGCCTCGTGAGGGTTCGTCCGACCGGTTGATCCGGCTCTTTCAATCCGAAACGGCCGAGATCAACGAGGGACCGGAGCCGATCCAGCTCCGTATCACGTTGCACGTACTCGCCGCCTTCTTTGCCAGCCTGATCGCCATCGCTGCGATGATGAAGATGGACCGGGTCGTGACCTCGAGCGCTGGTGTCATCGTCACGACCGAGCCGACGATTGTTCTGCAGGCGTTGGATCCTTCGATAATCAAATCGATCAATGTTCAGGCAGGCGACCGGGTTAAGACCGGGCAGCTCCTGGCGACGCTCGATCCGACATTTGCGGCTGCCGATGTCAGGGCGCTCACGCTGCAGATCGCGAGCCTCGACGCCCAGATCGCCCGCTGCGAGGCCGAAATCGCTCAGAGACCTTTCCATCCGCCGGTGTCCACGCTACCTGAAGCGGCCAACTATGGAGTTCTCCAGCAGGCATACTATGAGCAGCGAAAGGCACAATACAATTCGCAGCTGGCTGCCGATAGCCAGCAGATAGCACAAATCCAGGCAACAATAGGTAAATTACGCAACGACACATCGCGTTATGCCGATCGCGCCAAGATAGCCAATGACATCGAAGCTATGCGAGCAGAGCTGGCAGCCGCCAAATATGGCAGCCGGCTCAATTTGCTCGAAGCGACGGATCAGCACCTCGAAATCCTCAGAAATGTCGAATTCGACAAGAATAGCCTCGCCGAAAGCGAGCATCAGCTGGATGCCGCGATATCAAACCGGGATGCGTTCGTCCAGCAATGGTTAAGCCAGGTGAGCCAGGAATTGCTGACCGCGCGCAATACCCGCGACAGCGCTGGCGAACAGCTGGCGAAGGCCTTGAAACATCGGGATTTGGTACAGTTGGAGGCCCCGGACGAAGCCGTTGTATTAAAACTCGCCAAAGTGTCGGTGGGGTCGGTTCTCAAAGAAGGCGATTCGTTAATCGAATTGGCGCCACTGCGGTCGTCGGTCGAGGCCGAGGTCCACATTGCCGCACGCGATATCGGCTTTATCCGCGCCGACGATACCGCAACACTCAAGTTCGATGCCTTCCATTTTATCGAACACGGAACGGCCGAAGGGAGGGTGCGCGCGATTACGAACGGGTCCTTTACCACCGACGACAACGGCAACAGCATCGAACCCTACTACAAGGCAAGGATCGAGATTACCTCTTTGCATCTGACGGACCTCCCAAAGGAATTTCGCCTGATCCCGGGCATGACGTTGACCGGCGACATCCAGGTCGGCACGCGCTCGCTCTTTATGTATCTGGTCAGAGGTGTGGTGCGGGGCGTTGGCGAGGCAATGCGCGAGCCATGACATCGACCGGGGTTGATAGACCCACTCTTGGCGCGCCACTATCCGTCAACGAAGGGATGGCGGCACTCGCCGATGCCGCCATCAGGCTTCTATGCCGGTTCGCTGCCGTGACCGGGCTCAAAAGGTTATCGAAGGACAGCGCCGCGTTGAGACAGCTGTTCAAAAGGGCAGGCGCCGGGGAATGCGAGGCGCAATACCAGCTCGGGCTGCGTTACCAGCGCGAGGAGGGCGTGCTTCAGAATGCGGCGGATGCGGTCCAGTGGTACCGACGAGCAGCCGAGCAAGGACATGGCGCTGCGCAATATCAACTCAGCCTGATTTATTTCAACGGCCACGGCGCAGGGGGCACCCGAGCCGACCAATGGTATTATGCGGCGCTCCAGCGGGATAAGAGCGCTGCGGAGCGAAATCGCGAGGTGCTGTTTCCGTATGGGTTAGCCGTTGCGCCAGACCAATCCGAGGCGCTGCGCTGGGGTATTGCCGCCGCCGAGCAGGGCCTCGCCGAGGCGCAAGCTCAGGTCGGGCTGATGTACGCGCGCGGTCTTGGTACAGAGAAGGATTATTACAAAGCCCGACACTGGTATTTGCGCGCCGCCGAGCAGGGTAACGCCTCCGCCGAACTCGGCCTCGGCATCCTTTACGCCAATGGACACGGTGTCGAAGTCGATCTTGCGGCGGCGTACTGGTGGTATTTGAAAGCCTCAGAGAAGGGCAACGATGCCGCCCAGACTGCGCTCGCACTACTGTACGTCTCCGGGCAGGGCGTTGAATCCGATTTGAGCAAGGCCGCGCAGTGGCTTCGCGCGGCCGCCGAGCAGGGTAACGCCCGGGCGCAGCACCATTTGGCGGTGATGACCCTGCGCGGCGAAGGCGTTCACGCGAGTTTCGATCGGGCGGAAACGTTGTTCCGGCAGGCAGCGCGCCACGGGTACGCCCCAGCGATGATGTATCTGGCCAGGATTTACAGCGGAGGTTGGGGCGCAGAGGATGATCCGCGCGAGGCGGCGAAATGGTATCGGGCCGCCGCCGAACTGGGGGATGTCGAGGCGCAATTTGCGCTCGGTGGCCTTTTTGCGCGGGGCCAAGGTGTGCCGCAGCATTGGGGCGAGGCCGCAAAATGGTTCGAATGCGCCGCTCGCCAGGGTCATCCGACAGCGCAAATCAATCTCGCGGCGTTACTGCTAAACGGTGTCGGCATCCCGGCCGATGCGGACCGGGCGGTCGATTGGTACCGGCGCGCCGCCGAAAACGGTGCCGCCGCCGCGGCGCGTGAGCTCGGAAAGCTTTATGTTGTGGGCCAATGCGTGGCGTGCGATTTGCCGACCGCCGCTTTATGGCTGCGCCGTGCCGCGGAAGCCGGCGATCCGGAGGCGCAGACAAGGCTGGCGCTACTTTGCCTGCAAGGCGCTGGCGTAGCTTTGGATACAACGCAAGGCGAGATATTGCTGCGACGAGCAGCCGATCAGCGTCATCCGCCGGCGATGTTCGAACTCGGCAATCTATGTTCGGGCAGCAGCAACCAGCCGTTTGACAGCGACGAAGCGATGCATTGGTACCACGCCGCGGCGGATGCCGGTCATCTCGAGGCGCAGGTGATCCTGGCGCGCAGTTACCTCGACAACCGGCATCTATCGCACAGTACCTCGGCCGCCGCCTTGTGGTTTCGCAACGCCGCCCTCGGCGGGCATGCCGGAGCGCAATTTCAGATCGCCGTAATGTATTGTATTGGGCAAGGAGTAAGCCGGGATCTCGCGGAAGCGATCAAGTATTACCGGTGCGCGGCAGAGCAAGGCCACCCGATTGCACAGTATAACCTCGCAGTGATGCTCGAGAAGGGCGAGGGCGTACCGTCCGACATGAGCGAGGCGTGGTGCTGGTATCTAAAAGCGGCTGACCAACAAGTTCCCGAAGCCCAGCTTCGCCTCGGCGACTTCTATAAGGCAGGGCATGAAGTCGCCCGCGATCTCGATTTGGCGCGGTCATGGTACGCCAAGGCCGCGGCACTCGGGAACGCCGACGCGCCGACAAGGCTCGCCCGGCTCGCGGACACCATGGCAACTGGCAGCGAATAGCGAATTCTCGCCTGGGCCGGACTACTTGATCGGCCGTCTCTCAATCAGTTACCGCCACGGAGCACCTTTCTCGCCGATGCGAGCAGAACCCCTCTCCGTGGTAAAGCGGAGCTAAGGTGCTGACACGATTGCCTGCTAGGCTTCCAACGGTTTGGTAAAGCACTCCCCTCGAGGGGGAGGGAACGGGCTCCGGCATGGGAGGGTGAATTGGGTCGAGCCGACGTTCTGGAATCCCGCACTCCCCCAAGCTCTCCGCCCTAGAGTTGCATAAGGGATATTGCGTACCGTCGAGGGCCACCGGGAGGTGCGTCCCACCGCGCCGCCGGGGCTGCGGCGGTTGGCCGATGGGCGCGCCCCGCCAACGGAGACGGCGACGGCAAACTCGCCATATTTACGTCTTAAGATGATGTCGTTCGCGTTCGGGGCGGTCGATAAGCGTCGCACAACGAGGGAACTTTTTGCTGTAGATTTGCTGCAGATGCAGCAAAAGCAGCGGGGGGCATTACACCGTAGCTGGTTTATTCGGCAGGCGTCTCGCTGTTGCGGAGAAATCGGGGATGAGACTGAGCATCGTCACTTTTATGCAGCCGGGTGTGGAGCCGCGTGGACAATCGTTCGACCGCATCGCGAGTTACGCGCGGCGTATCGAGGCTGCTGGGTTCCCCGGGCTCTGGGTTACGGATTCGCTTGGCCGCGGCCGGGCGACTTTGGACCCGCTGGTAGCGCTCGGCGCGCTCGCGGCGGTGACCCGGCGGATCGAGCTCGGAACCGCGGTGCTGCAAGTGTCGCTGCGCCATCCGGTCGATCTCGCCCATCGGGTTCAGTCCGCGCAGGTGTTGACCGGCAACCGGCTGCGACTCGGTGTCGGCAGCGGCTCGACTCGGGCTGATTTCGATCTGTTCGGCGCCGATTACGCGCAGCGTTTTCGCACATTGACGAGTTCGCTCGACATTATGCGCCGCACTTGGCGCGGCGAGCCGGTGAATGGCGGCGTGTTGACCCCGTGGCCGGGGAGCGAAGGCGGACCGCCCATTCTCCTCGGCGCTTGGCGCAATCCGCGCTGGATCACCTATGCCGCCAAGCAGTGCCAGGGATGGATCGCTTCGGGTCTCTACAGCAGTTGGGAGGACCTCGAAAACGGCATGCGGATCTTCCGCGAAGCAGGCGGCGCCTACGCCGCCCTCGCCAATGTCCTCGTTGATCTCAACAACCGGCCGGAACCCGGCAGCCTCGCCGAACGCGCCAAAGTCTCGCTTGTCTGCGGTCCCGACGATGCGCGGCAGCGGTTGAAGCGGATCGAACAGATCGGATTTGACGAGGTGTTGGCGATTTCTCCGGCCGGGGCGCTCGATGAGATCGAACGCGTCCGGGATTATCTGTGATCCAGATAACCCGAAATTCCTGGAAGCCTAGGACATGACATCTCAGCGGGCCGCTCGTTCGTTTCGGCTGTCGTCGCTCCCATCAGAGCGGCCGCCAACAGCCAGCGCAGGCGATTGTCCATGGCTCATCGTGACCCACCGTCGCTATCCTCCAACGATTGGGTCGAACAATCCGCGACCACTTCGGCGAGCGCCCGCATTTGGCGGCGGAAGTCGCGCAGGCATGTATTCCATAGGTTTGATCAGGTCGAATTCAAAACCCAGAAATCTGCCTCATAAAACCAATTGCGTCTGGGTGACCAACGCGATCAATCGGCCTTCGGAGCTGGTGATGCGGGTCTGCCAGATCATCGTCCTCCGGCCGCGGTGTATGGGGACCGCCTCACCGGTGATCTCCGTCCCGACAGGCGCCGGGGCGACAAAATTTGTCTTGCTTTCGATTGTCGTGGTGCCCGCGCCTTCCGGTAAATTCACGAACGTGCCGGCGGCCCCGAGGGTATCGGCAAACGCCATGATCGCGCCGCCATGCAGCACCGCCGGATGGGTGCAGAGATCGCTGCGCACGATCAGACGAGCGACGATTCGATCGGTCGCAGCGCTGACGAACTCGATGCCGAGCAATTCGGCAAAGGGCAGCGGCTGCCTGATGATCCGCGAGAGCATATCCATATTGCCTGAGCCTTTCCGTGATGATCTGTCGCTGCCGTCGATGATGACAAACCATGGTAATGCCATGATCGCTCGGCTAGGCTCAAAGGTGGTGGTCAAACCCCGCCCGCCGGGCCACATTGAAAAGTGGCCCGCGGGAGTTCCGCGACCGTCGGGTGTTATGGAGGGTGGTGCGCGTGCGTAATTTGGCGATAGCGGTGTGGGCAATGGCGTCGCTGGCCCCGTGCGCCGTATTCGCCCAACAAGTCCAGCAGCAGGGCGGCAAAGACGCGGTCTACGACGAATTAAACTTTTTCGACGAGGCGTTCGAACGGATCCGCGAGGACTCGGTCGATCCGGTGAGCGACGACAAGCTCGTCGGCGCCGCTATCGCCGGGATGCTGACGGGGCTCGACCCCCATGCGGCCTACATCGACCCGGCGACGCTCAAGGCAATGCAGGGGCCGGCGCTTAGCAACGAGGTGGGCATCGGTGCGGCGCTGACCTTGGTCAAGGGCGAAGTAAAGGTGATCTCGTCGCGAGACGGCTCGCCGGCTGCCGAAGCCGGACTAAAACCTGGCGACCTCATCCTGGCGATCGACAAGGAACCAACTTACGAGCTGACCCTCCCGGAGGTTGAGCACAAGCTGCAGGGAGCTCCCGGCAGCACAGTCAAGCTGACACTGCAACGCGGCGATGCGGTCGCCCCGCTCAAACTCACCCTCAAGCGCGCCGCCGAACATGCGCCGACAGTTACAGCGCGGGTCGTCGATGGCGACGCCGGTTATGTGCGGGTCTCTGGTTTCGACGACGGCACGGCGGCGGCGCTCGCGGCGGCGGTGCAAGTTCTGCGCGAGCAGACCGGCGGAAAATTGCAGGGCCTGGTGGTGGATTTGCGCAACAACCCAGGCGGCAAATTCCAAGATGCGGTTGCTGCCGCTAACGAGTTTCTCGACAAGGGCGACGTCGCCGTCATCAAGGGCCGCAACCCCGACAACATCAAGCATATCGCCGCGACTCCGAACGATCTCGTTAAAGGCTTGCCCGTCGTTGTTCTAGTCAATGGCGGGACTGCCGACGAGGCCGAATTGATGGCCGCAGCACTCCAGGACAACCACCGCGCGCTGCTGATCGGAACCAAGACTTTTGGCGAAAGTTCGATCGAAACCCTGATCCCGCTCTCCAATGGGGGCGCGATCCGCCTCACCACCGCCCACTTCGAGACCCCTGGCGGAAAAGAGATCGACGGCAAGGGGCTCGACCCCGATCTCGTCGTAACACCGCTCAAGCTTGAAAAAATGGCCAAGGATGAGGGGCTGCACGAGGCCGATTTGCCGGGGGCCTTGAAGAACCCCGATCAGGCTGCGCCTAATCCGCCGGATGCGGCAACGCGACCCGCTGCGTCGGGAAAGACTTCGAACGCCCCCGGCGCTGCGGGCGCGGCTGCAAAGCCGGCGCCATCGGTCGCGAACAAGACCGCGCCATCGCTGGCAAACGAGGATATCGGCAGGGCCAACGACGAACAGCTGACGCAGGCGCTCGACGTGTTACGCGGACTCGCGGTGTTCAACCAGCACGTGTCCGGTTAAGCGCGCTCGCCGCTGGGTGACCACACCGTCTGCCGAACGCGCGCGGCTTTTCTCCGCGGCGGCAAAGCTCGGCTTTTAGTACAAAGGTGGCCGGTCTGCCCCCAGAATGGGCGCTGCACTCGATCGCCCGCCCTGGCGAAATATTCGCCTCCTGGTTCGAAGGCGAACCCGGAATCAGCTTCAGCCTGCCGATCGCCGAACCCGAGGACCGGGGAGCGTCCTACCGGATTGGCGCAGAGCCGCAGCGATTGTCGAGCCGTCCGCCATCGGCAATTGCCATGACAACGACAATCTCGGCCGGGCGCGGGGCGTCGGCAAGCGATACGGTGATCGTGTCGAAATGCTCGAACGACCAGGGCTCATCCTTGTGCCCAAGCGGCACATCGAGCGAGGCGCCCGCCCCCGCCACTTTTACATTTGACGAAATGACCGCTTGGCCGCCGCCGACCCCGGCACGCATGGGCCGTCCAAGCATCGGGTGAACGCAGGCCGCGCCATGCTCCATCTCGCCGTCGACACCGACCAGCGCCCCTTTGCCATAGGAGACCGCCGGCCCGCTCAACAATTTGACCAGCTCGGGCATGATCCGTTCGCCCAGCGCCGCGCCTCCTTCGAACAACGCACGCAAATCGGCAACGCGCCGGCCGGCAAACGGGTTGCGAATGACTGCCATGCCGACCGCGCGCACGATCGGTTGCGTTGCCGGCACCCCGAGTTCGGAGAACACCACTTCGCGCAGGGTGACGATTTTGCGGATCTCGGTCATCGTCAGCCCCTTTACGCCGCACCTTGCGGGCGGTGACGCCTGACGGCTTCGGGATTCGTCGAGTCGGCGCCCATATAGATGCCGCGCTCCCAGTGACGCTTTAACGGGTCGCGGACCTTGAGCGACATCCGGCCGATTTGCTGGATCTCAATCTCGACGGTCTCGCCGTCCTGCAGCGCGCCCAGACCCTCGTGGTTGGTGCCGCACGCAATCACATCGCCTGTATTTAACGTCATGACCGTCGAGGCGAACTCGATCAGTTCCGGAACTCGGTGCTCCATATCATCGGTATTGTAATTGTGACGCAACTGGCCGTCGTCCCAAAACCGGACGATCAAATCGTTGGGCTCGGGGATCTCGTCTGACGTGGTGATGCACGGTCCAATCGGCGCGAAGGTGTCAAAGGATTTCCCGAGCCAGCTGCCGGCCTTCCAGGTGCGTCGGCCCTCGCCACGCGCCGAGACATCGATCAGGCAGGTGTAACCGAACACGGCGTTCCGCCAATTCGCCTGGCTGACCTTTTTTGCCGGCCCTTTGATGACGAGCGCCAGTTCAGCCTCGTGCATAAAAATCCACGGCTCGGTAAATTCCGGCAGCACGATCGTGTCGCCAGGCCCGACGACCGCCTCGGGGTTTTTCAAGAACATGTTCAATGGCCGCGGCTCGCGCTGCGCGTGCTCCCAGTAATTGGCGATGCAGCACAGGATCTTGCCGGGCTGCGCCAAGGGCGCTCGCAAGCGCACCCGGTCGAGCGGCAACGCTTGCCCCTCTACGGCCAGCTTTTCGAGCTGCGGCCGCAGCCGCTCGAACCCGTCGATCAAATTCTGCATTGTCAATTGCGAGGTGTAGCCGCGATCAACGGCGCCGGCGAGGTTGACCACCCCCCGCTCAGTCAGCAAACCCGGTACCGGCTCAGCCTCACCGCCCCCTTCAAACATCACCAATCTCATGGCCGCCCCTCCAAATTCGAGCCAAGAGATTACCGGGTTCGGCTCATGGCAACCATCGCATTTGTCACGGTTGACAGTCTGAGGAGTTGTGCGCTGGCGGTGCCGAGCCGCGGCGGCAATACATTGTTTGCCGATGGCTACGCCGCTTATGACGCGTTGCCGGCGCTGCTAAAGGAGCGGCTTGAAGGAGTTATTGAGACCTTCTCCTATGCCGGGCCGCGCGGAAAGTCGAAATTGCTCAATCGGGAGGACCAAGACTGGACGCCAGTTTATCACTCGATCACCGAACCCACCCGGAAACCGGCCGCAGATCGCTGTATTTCGACCCCGGCAAGATCGTCGGCCTTGTCGGCATCTCGGATCGCGAGGGCAACGAACTAATCGCCGAATTAAAGGAAAGGATGGGAAAGGATGATCGTTCCGAATGCCGAATACCACCATGTCTGGCGCAAGGGCGACGTGGTAATCTGGGACAACCGTTGCTCGGATCACAAGGCGGCTGGCGACTATCCGCCCGAAGAGATCGCATTCATTGGCGCGTGTCGATCAATGATTGCGGCGGCGGCGCACGGGCAGTCGATTAAAGATATGAACGGCAATTTTTTATAAAATCAAATTCTGACCCCCTGCTCGGTCCATAGCCAGTCTCAGGGATTTACTTGATCGATGTGATACCGACTTCTGCCGGAATGACAGGCTGATACTCCCCGAAGATCCCGTACGCTTTTGTTCAGATCAGCGTCGGCACCTGCCCCTGGACGACACGGAATGATCTTCCTCTGCAGCCAGAGCGCTCAGCCGAATTTGCCGAAATCCTCAGCGGCATGCGGGGAACGCGGATAATTGTGGGCGCGAGTGGACCGCTCGGTGCCGGCATTGAGGCGATCGAGCACGATGGTGGTGCGCGCTGCCACCCGCATCAGGTCGCTCGCAGCCTGCCGCAGCCGCTCGCGTACACTGGGTGACCCTTCGGCAAGCGCGGCGTCGAAACTCGAACGAAACAGCGCGATTGCCGCCTCGGCACGCAGATGAAGCTCGTTATCCAACCCTGGCGGAGGTGCCGACCGGGATACGGTCTCATGGCCCGCTGCGGGATCGGTCGCGGGAATGCCGGAAGACCCCCGAACCGGCGCCAGGGTCATCGAGCCGCGCCCAAGTCCTGCGCCAGACGGCAGATTCGCGATCGGTTCAGGAGCGTCCCCTACCGCCAATGTCGGGCGTGGCACGCCATTTGTAAACTTGCCGCTGCGACCGGCTAACGCCGCCTCTGGTTCGGGCACCCGCGCGCGTACCAACACCGATCGCGCTGAGCCGACATCGAGTCGGTCGGGGTGCTGGCCCGCCGGCGATGTCGGCTCTGAGGTGTGCGCGCGGACCAGCCCGACCGGCGCCGCTTCCGCCGGCGGCAGTGCCGTTGGTTGTGTTGCTATTTCCGGGCCCTGTTGGCGATTTCGTTTAAGAATATAATGAATCGCAGGTGGCGTGCAGCCATAGCTCCTTGCAATCTGACTGATCGATTCGCCACTTTGATAGCGGGCCGCAATGGCGTTCCATTCGCCCTGCGGAATTTTCGACATAATCACTCCTCGGCCCAACGGAGCGGGCGCCGGTTTTCTTTGCAAGGCTGCTTGTCGCTCAGGTTTAAACACAGCGACATAGACTTGCCGCGAGATCACGATGAGCCGGAAGCCGCCTTTTGCCGAGAAATAAGTGTCGGGTTAACTATTTCAAGACCCAGTTTTACAGCAAAAAAGAAACTGTCCACCAGCCGGCGGCGATCGCACGCAAGTGGTCGTCCCGAAACCCTACAGTCTCATCACTTATAAATAGAACCAGGGGCCGGCGACGCCGGACGACGGAACTAAAGGCGCGGGTCGAGCGACCACCCCGAAGCGAGGGCCACCGCGGCGACAATAGCGACCAAAGCGGCGTGAAATGTATCGAGAGATAGCCCGTTTTTGTCCTAATCTGTCGGAGGCACCAGTAGCCAACGCCAGCACAGCAAGGAGCCGCCATGACTTACATTTATGTCGTGCAAATGGACATCCCGGCCGAGCTCGAGGCCGAATTCAACCGGATTTACGATGAAGATCATGTCCCCACGATCCTGAAAGTTCGCGGCGTCCGATCGTGCCGGCGCTATCGCCTGCAGCATTCGACGGTCCCGACGATGCCACGCTATTTGGCGATATATGAATGCGACAACGCCGAAGTCATCAACAGCCCGGCATGGACCGAAGCATCCGATCTCGGCGAGTGGAAACCCAAAATCCGCCCGCACACGACAAACCGCCAGCATTCGATCTTCCGCCAGATCGCGTGACGTGCGTGCCGGCCCAACCGTAAACTGGTAGTCGAGGAGAAATTACACGATGGCTCATCTCTTCGTTGTTCAACTCGATATCCCGGCCGAGCACGAGGCCGAATTCAACCGCGTTTATGACTCCGAACACTTTCCAATGCTTTTGAAAGTGCCAGGCGTACGCGGTGGCGCACGGTATCGATTGGAACATTCGACCGTTCCGGGGATGCAACGCTACCTGACGATCTACGAGATCGACTCGCCGGGTGTATTAAAGAGTGAGGCGTGGGAAAAGGCGGGGGCCTTTGGTGACTGGGTCGGCAAGATCCGCCCCAAACTGGCGGCGCGCCACCATACCGTATTTGAACGCATCGCCTAAAAGGAGGATCAGATGATCCATGTCGTCGCCACCATTACCGCCAAACCCGGCATGCGCGCGCAAATCCTCGAAGCATTTCGCGCCAATATGCCGGCGGTTCACGCCGAACCGGGCTGCATCGAATACGGTCCGGCGATCGATGCCGAAGGCGCCGGCGGGATCCAGACCAAGCTCGGCGCCGATGCCTTTGTCGTGATCGAAAAATGGGAAAGCCTCGAAGCGCTGCGCGCACACGCCGCCTCACCCCATATGGCCTCCTATACCGCCAAGACCCGCGATATCGTCGCCAGCCGCGTCATCCACGTGCTGCAACCCGGCTGACAGGCCAATTTTCAGCCAGCGCGGCTCGGATAGCTGACGGCGAGACCGGCGCGGGCGTCCTGCTGGATTCCGTATTGCGGAAACGGATAACGCAATCCGTTTTTGGAGAGCACCTCCATGCCCCCGATGGCCCGGCCTAGATGGTCGGGCGGCAACGCCATAAGCATCTCGTCGTCGAGGACGCCGCCGTAGCGGCGTTCGGCAAAGCACGGAATCGACAGGCTCGGCTCGCGGGTTTTGAGGGCCCGGCCCCACGAATCGGCACAGGCGGATTCGCCAACCACGCTCCAGTCGAAACGCTTATAGCCGGCCCATTGCAGCCCGTTGATGAAATAGATCATCGCTCCCGGCGTTGCGTAGAACAGCGCGATATCGGGCGGGTCAAGCCGGCCCGAGGCGAGTGGCGACACCGCCAGCGCCTCGTAGCGCCCGTCGGGCACGCAAGCCATCGCCGCCTGATGCGCGCGCGCATCCTCGGGCGAACTATACCACACATCGACCATGTGCTGCCCCGAGCGCCAGGCCTCGTCCTTGGCGCTGCCAAGCCCGACCACGGCGCGGCACTGTGCGCCGACGAGATCCTCGGCTACGAGCCCGACCGTCCAGCCGAGGCGCGCCGCCTGAGCCACGATCTGGTCGAGTGTGTGGATCGCCGTGGGCCGGCGGATACGCGGGATCGCCTCCATCTCCTCACGGCGCTCGAACAATTTCATGCCAAACGGGATCGAGCGCAATTTCAGTAACCGCTCCAGATCGGCGGCGAGCTTGGTCCAGTCTTCGCTCATATCAGGCCTTCCCTAGTAGGATCCTCGCAGGCGCAACCCGGATGGCCGCAGGTACGGTCCCGCACGGTAATATTTATCACGCCGGACGGAATCGGTAAGAATTCGCTAGGTTCGCGGCGAAGGCGGCGAGTGTCGCGTGTTCACCTGCTGTCGGATGCTGCAACAGCGGCAAGGAGGGGTGTTGCCATGCGCGTGCTCTGCGTCCACCCCGGCCCCCTGACCTATTCACAAATGTTTTTGCGGCTCGAGCCGATCGGTCTCGAACTCGTCGCCGCTGCGGCGCGTCAGGCCGGCCACGTCGTGCGGCTCATTGACCTGCAGGTCGAAGACCAGCGCGCTTATTTTCGCTTGCTCGAGCGTTGGCAGCCGGACGTTGTCGCCTTTGGCTGCAACTATCTGGCGAATGTGCCGGAGATCGTCGACCTCGGGAAGGCGACAAAGGCGCGCTTTCCTCGCATCTTTATCTGTGTCGGCGGCCACAGCGCGTCGTTCACCGCAGGTGCCATAATCGCGCATGGCGCGGGGGCAGTCGATTGCGTGCTCAAGGGCGAAGGCGAGGCATCGATGCCGCTGCTGCTGGCCACGCTCGAGACCGGTACCGCGATCACCACGGTTCCCGGAGCCGTCACACCCGAGGGCGACGGACCACCGCCGAGCTTTGTCCATTCGCTCGACGAGGTGATGCCGGCGCGCGACTTGTTGCGCCATCGCGGCAAATATTTTCTCGGGATTCTCGACCCGTGCGCGTCGATCGAGTTTTCCCGCGGCTGCCCGTGGGACTGCTCATTTTGCAGCGCTTGGACCTTTTACGGTCGCAGCTATCGCTTGATAAGCCCGGATCATGTTGTCGAAGATCTGCGCCGCATCCGCGAGCCCGGCATCTTTGTCGTCGACGATGTCGCCTTTGTTCACCAAAGCCACGCTGCGGAGTTGGGCGAGGCGGTCGCACGCGCCGGCATCAAAAAGCGTTATTACCTCGAAACCCGCGGCGACGTGCTGTTGCGCAACAAGGAGGTGTTCCGCTTTTGGAAGACGATCGGGCTGCAGTATCTATTTCTGGGGCTCGAGGCGATCGACGAGGACGGGCTCAAGCGCTACCGCAAACGGACCTCGCTCAACCGCAATTTCGAGGCGCTCGAATTCGCGCGCTCGCTCGGCCTGATTGTCGCGATAAATCTGATCGCCGATCCCGATTGGGACCATGACCGCTTTCGCGTTGTCCGCGAATGGGGGCTCGAGGTTCCCGAAGTCGTCAACCTCAGCGTGAACACGCCCTATCCCGGTACTGAAAGCTGGCTGACCGAGGACCGCGCTTTGACCAACCGCGACTATCGGCTCTACGACATCGCGCACGCGGTGATGCCGACACGGCTGCCGCTTGCGGAATTCTACCAGGAGTTAGTGGCGACCCAGCGGGCATTTTATCGCAAATTCGCCAGCTTGCGCGCGGCCTATAGCGTCGCCGGCACCGTCGCCCGGCAATTGCTCCGCGGCAATCCCAATTTTCTCAAAAGCCTTTACCTGCTCGACAAGCTGTATCGGCCAGAACTGCTACTCGCCGACCACAAACGGCCAGTTGTTTACGAGATGCCGCTGCCCGCTGCCTCCGTCGTGCGCCGCGATCCGAGACCCGCCGAGCTTTATATTCATACCCCGCGCGGTCGCAAAAGCCGCGCGATCGACGCCGCGACCGAGGGCTTTGTCGCGGCGAGCCGCGCCAGCGGTCCGTTGTAAGGCGAGCCGTCGGCGGCAAGCATTCTGGATTGACGCGATCACGCCCGAAACCAAGTCAAAATCGCACCCGTCTGTTTTGCTTGATCGTTAACAGGTGGACTTCGCAATTACCTGAATAACATTTTACATAATGGACTTTATGGTACGTATGATTGATGACTGTTTGACGATCAGCTTACCGGCAGCCGGTGTTACTTTGGGAGGAGGTTATGAGCGGTACGCAGGCGCTCACGGGCCGAATGCCATTTTCGGTGAACCCACGCCGCCCG
>JAFAHP010000481.1 GCA_019237175.1 Alphaproteobacteria bacterium | reverse complement strand
GAACGACCGGCTCATCCTCCACTATCAGAACTATGGGCGGCTGACCGCGTTTTGGTCTCATAAACTTTACCTCTTCCCACGAACCCATGAGCCGGCGAGAGGGTTCCAACCGACTCGGGAATTTTACGGAAATGGAAATCGAACCTGTTCGGATGTATTCGATAGATCATCATACCGCGCAATAGTTCACGAGGATTTCATAACAGTTGTTACTCGTTAAACCAACTGCGTTTCCGCGACCATGATCTAGAAAAGCTTCAAGTGTTTTCTGAAATATACTCTGCTTCGAGCTTAGAGCCTGACCGGAAATTTCCATCGACGTCCACATACACCCGTCATTCCCGCGAAAGCGGGAACCCAGGGGACCGAGACCGGCGCGCCGGCCCTGGACCCCCGCTGCCGCAGGGGTGACGACAAGTGGTTGGCGATCTTGCGCTATTTTCGGTCAGACACTTGGTAAATTAAGCTTTAGCGAGGCATTTCCGGACACCGATCAGCCATTGGATCGCCCGTGGCGGCCGCCGGGGTAAGCGCGGCGTAGATCAGCCCGGTCGGCACGGTCGATTTGCAAGCTATCACAGTCGGCGGCCACCGGTTCGCAGATTTCGTGCGGCTGTACGCCGCCTAGCCCGCCATCTCGCGGTTGCGCAGGAAATGGAAGAATTCGACGCCTTCGCGCAGTCGCCGGCGCATCATTTGTGGGCTCTTGATCATCTCGGCGACCAGCGCCGCGATTTTTTGACGACGAAAGTAAAAACGCTTGTAGAAGGTTTCGAGCGATTCAAAGATTTCGGTATGCGACAGATGCGGATAGTGCAGCGGCGCTATCTGCACGCCGCGTTCGTCGATCAGCTCGGCGTGCGTTGCGTCAAGCCAGCCGTTCTCTACTGCTTGGCGGTACAAATAGGTGCCGGGATAGGGTGCCGCGAGCGATACTTGTATCGTATGCGGGTTGATCTCACCGGCAAAGCGGATCGTCTCTTCGATCGTTTGCTTGGTCTCGCCCGGCAGTCCGAGGATAAAAGTGCCGTGAATCGTAATGCCAAGCTCATGGCAATCCTTGGTGAAGCGACGAGCGACGTCGACCCTCATTCCCTTTTTGATGTTATTGAGGATCTGCTGGTTGCCGGTTTCGTAGCCCACCAACAGCAGCCGCAAACCGTGGTCGCGCAATACCTCTAGCGTGGCGCGCGGGACATTCGCCTTGGCATTGCACGACCAGGTCACACCCAATTTGCCAAGCTCGCGGGCGATCGCCTCGGCCCGCGGCCGGTCGTCGGTAAAGGTGTCGTCGTCGAAGAAAAACTCCTTCACCTGCGGAAACCAGCTTTTGGCAAGCCGGATCTCCTCGATCACGTGCCCGACACTGCGCACCCGATAGCGATGGCCGCCGACTGTTTGCGGCCATAGACAAAAAGTGCATTTTGAGCGGCAACCGCGTCCGGTGTAGAGCGACAGATACGGGTGCAATAGATAGCCGATAAAATAATTTTCAATCCTAAGGTCGCGTTTATAGACTTCGCTGACAAAGGGCAGCCGGTCCATGTCTTCGAGGATCGCGCGATCACGGTTGTGGCTGATCGCACCACCCGGCCTGCGATAGCTCAGCCCGTCGATCGCATCAAAGGCGTGGCCCTCGGCGATCTCCTTGATCGTGAAATCGAATTCCTCGCGGGCAACAAAGTCGAGGGCGGTCGACGCTGTCAGGCTGTCTTCCGGCTCGACTGCAACTTTGGCGCCCACCATGCCGATCTTCAGGCGCGGATTAGCGTCCTTCAGCATCTCGACGACCCTGATGTCGGACGCAAAGGACGGGGTCGAGGTATGCAGCACGACGAGCTCGTAATCGGTTGCCAGCGGCAACACGTCACCGAGCCCGAGCCGTGCCGGCGGGGCGTCGACCAGGCGGCTCTCCGGGACCAGCGCCGCCGGCTGGGCAAGCCAGGTCGGATACCAGAACGAGCGGATTTCGCGGCGCGCCTGATACCGCGAGCCGGCTCCGCCGTCGAAGCCTTCATAGGACGGCGGATGCAGAAATAAGGTCTTCATCACACGCCTTTTCTCAATCGGCGACGGTCATGCGGCCGCTCGGCTCGACGTAAAGGTTCTGGTCGCGCCAACGCACCCGTCGGCCAAGGAAGCTGGCGACAAAAACGGCGAAAGACAAGCAATCGCGCAGCGGCAAAAGCCAAAGCGCCCTGACGGAAAGACCCAGCAGCCGGGAGATTGCGGCCGTCATCGCCCATCTCGCCAGCACGGTTATCGTCAAGAGGGTGCACCCAACCGAGCTGAAACCGGTGCCCGCAGCCGCAAGGATCGCGAGCGCCACCGGATAGGTGATGACCGATCCAACAAACCCGGCCGGTGCGAGCTGGCGCATCGTACGCGCCCACCGCAGCTCATGGCGCCACAGCGCGGCAAAGGACGGCTCATACACCTGAGCGTCGACCAGGTAGCGTGACAGCTCCACCGAGAGGCCGCGCGCCCGCACCCCGTCGCCGATCCGATGATCATCGGCAAGCTCATCGCGAAATCGCGCGAAACCGCCGATGTCGGCGAGCGTGCCGCGGGCGAGAGCAATTGTTGCGCCAAAACAGCCGCCCCCGACCCCCAAAGCCTCACCGGCGACAGCATTGGGGAGAAACCCGAAATTGATTTGTAACGCTCCCAAATCCGACCATAGCCCACCGGTCGAGACCCCTTTGTAGAGGCAGGTGACGGCGCCGACATGCCCATCCTGCAACGGCGGCGTCAGCAGTCGCAGATAGTCGCGGTCGACCCGCATGTCGCTGTCTGACAGAACTAGAATATCGTGCCGCGCTGACGGCAGCATGCTCTCGAGGTTCGAGACTTTTTGGTTGCTGCCACGAATGCGGCGGTCGACGACCAATTCGATGTCGTGCTCCGGGAACGCGTCGACCAAGGCGCGGGCGGCATCGAGTCCGGTGTCCTCCGGGTCGTTGACGCCGAGCACGATCTGGACCGCCGCTGCGTAATCTTGGTCTAAGAAGGAGCGCAGATTCTCGTAGAGGCCGGGCTCGTCGCCATGCAGCGGCTTCAAGACCGAGACCGGCTGCTGATCCGCCGGCGTCATCGTCGCTAGCGGCCGGCGGGCGAAACGTAGAACGGCCAACACCTGTCCGGCAAGACACAGCCACCCGAAAATGAGCAGGACAATTATCGCGACGGTCAAATTCATTCGGCCAGCTCGTGAGCGTAGGGAAACCGACAGAGCCTTCGCGTGTTCCTGAACATAGCACCGCGATGAGGAGATAGCCCTATGTCGGCACAATTGATAACAACAGGGTTGCTGTCACATATAATTTAGCGCGTCCGGCAGGCTGGGCCTGTCGGCATAGGATGACGAGGCAAAGTGATGCGTGTCGTGCTGGCTCAGCCGCGAGGGTTCTGTGCCGGGGTCGAGCGGGCGATTGAGATCGTCGAACGCGCTCTCGAAAAATTCGGGCCGCCGATCTACGTCCGTCATGAGATCGTCCATAACCGTCATGTCGTCGAGCGTCTGCGCGCCAAAGGAGCGCATTTTGTCGATGAGATCGACGAAGTCCCGCCGGGAAGCGTCACGATCTTCAGCGCGCACGGCGTCGCCAGCGCGATCGAGGAACGCGCCTCGGCGCGCGGGCTGCCGGTTATCGACGCCACCTGCCCGCTAGTCTCCAAGGTTCACAGCGAGGGCCAGAGATATGCCAGTCAGGGGCGGGAGATCGTCCTGATCGGACACGCCGGGCATCCCGAAATTGTCGGCACTATGGGACGTATTACCGGCCGCGTGCATTTGATCTCCACCCCCGACGAAGTGGATGGGCTTAAGGTTTCCGACCCAGACAGGCTCGCGTTTATCACCCAGACAACGCTGAGCGTTGATGATACGCGCGCGGTGATCGAGGCGCTCAAGGATCGCTTCCCAACCATCATCGGTCCCGATACCAAGGACATCTGCTACGCGACCCAGAACCGCCAGCGGGCGGCGCGCGATCTTGCCGGGATCGTCGACGTCGTCCTCGTCGTGGGCGCCCCGAACAGTTCAAATTCGAACCGGCTGCGTGAAATCGCCGCAGAGAGCGGGGTGCCGAGCTATTTGATCGAAGACGCCGCTGCACTTGATCGGCGTTGGCTCGAGGGCGCTTCGGCCGTTGGGATTACTGCCGGCGCTTCGGC
>JAFAHP010000347.1 GCA_019237175.1 Alphaproteobacteria bacterium | reverse complement strand
TCGACCAAGCCGGTCGGCCGAACAATCTGCTCGACAAAGACGCCGCCGGTGCGGTCCATCTCCCACGGACCCGGGGTCGCCGAGACAAAGATCGTCTGGCCGCGCAACGCGTTCCATTCCTCGAATTTCAGGGGGCGGTTGTCGGTGCAGGACGGCAATCGGAAGCCGTATTCGGCAAGAGTCGATTTGCGCATCCAGTCGCCGCGGAACATGCCGCCCAATTGGGGCACCGTGACATGGCTTTCGTCGACAAACACCAGCGCATCGCGCGGCATGTATTCAAAAAATGTCGGCGGCGGTTCACCCGGCCGGCGCCCTGTCAGGTAGCGCGAATAATTCTCGATGCCGGCGCAGCTGCCCGTCGCCTCGATCATTTCAAGATCATAGGTCGTGCGCTGTTCGAGCCGCTGCGCCTCCAAGAGTTTGCCTTCGGCGAACAACTCGTCGAGCCGGATCTTTAAGTCGCGCCTGATCTGCTCGATCGCCTGCAGCAAGGTTGGCCGCGGCGTCACATAGTGGCTGTTGGCGTAGACCTTGATCGATTGCAGTGACGCGGTCTTTTCGCCGGTCAGCGGGTCGATTTCATGGATTGCCTCGATCTCGTCGCCAAACAATGACAAACGCCAGGCGCGGTCTTCATAATGCGCCGGAAACAGCTCGATAGTATCGCCGCGCGCCCGGAACGCGCCGCGCACGAAATTGTGGTCATTGCGCCGGTACTGCAGTTCCACAAATCGCGTCAACAGCTGGGTGCGATTGATATGGTCGCCCTTGGCGAGCGAAAGGGTCATCTGCGAATAGGTTTCGACCGAGCCGATACCGTATATGCACGACACGCTGGCGACGACGACGACATCGCGGCGTTCGAGGATCGCCCGGGTCGCCGAATGGCGCATCCGGTCGATCTCTTCGTTCAGCGACGATTCTTTTTCGACATAGGTGTCGGTGCGCGGGACATAGGCCTCGGGCTGGTAATAATCATAATACGAGACAAAGTATTCGACCGCGTTCTCCGGGAAAAAGCTCTTCATCTCACCATAGAGCTGGGCGGCCAAGGTCTTGTTCGGGGCGAGGATGATCGCCGGGCGCCCGCTATTGGCGATGACATGCGCCATCGTAAAGGTTTTGCCCGAACCGGTCACGCCGAGCAGCACCTGGTCGCGCTCGCCGCGGTCGATGCCGGCGGACAATTCGGCGATCGCCTCCGGCTGGTCGCCGGCCGGGCGAAACTCGGAAACGACGTTGAACGCTGTGCCGATGTCGCCCCGCGGGCGCTCGGCTGCCATCAACGGCAACATCGTAATCAGATCCAGGGCGTTGGCGGATTTCATGCCGTCAACCACTCTCCCTCATCAGCCGTCATGGCCGGACTTGTTCCGGCCATCCACGCGACTGCGCCGCAGCCGAAAAGGCGTGGATCACCGGGACGCGCCCGGTGATGACGAGTAAAATGAAGATCGCTCGGTCGTTCTGCAATCCAGCGCGCTAAATCTGCCTATCGTGGTGGCGATCGAGAAAACCCCCGCGCGATGATCTCTACAGCGACGAGCGCCGGCTCGAGCCGCCGCCGTCGATCGTGATGATCGTACCGGTCGTATAGGCCGACCGATCGGAAGCCAGAAACGCCGTCATCCACGCAATCTCCTCGGGCTTTGCGGCGCGGCCAAAGGCGTGTCCTTGCATCAGTTCCGGCCAGCGCTCGGCATCGCCAAACCGCTGTTGCGCACGCTGACGGGTCAGTGTGATCAGGCGATCGGTCAAGACCGGCCCGGGATTGATGCCAATCACACGGATCCCGTCGCGCGGGCTCGCCCCGCCCATCGCCCGCGTAAACGCCATCAGGGACGCGTTCCCGGAAGACCCGGCGATGTATTCGAAATCAGGATTCTGACCGGCTGCACCAACAATATTGATGATGACCCCCTTTTTGCGCTCGCGCATCAGCGCGTAAAAACGCCGGGTCATGTTGATATAGCCGAAGACCTTGAGGTCCCAGGCCTCGCGCCACAGCACCTCGTCGACATTGTCGATATTGCCGCCGGGAATGGCGCCGGCATTGTTGATCAGGATCTCGGCATCGGAGCATTCAGCGGCGAGGCGGTCGACATTGCGGGTTTGCGACAGATCGAGCGCAAACACCCTGACCGCGACGTTGTGCTTGGCGATGATGGCGGCGCGCGCGGCTTCGAGGTCGGACGCGGTGCGCGCCACCAGCACGACATCGCAACCCTCCTCGGCCAAGACTTCGGCGCAGGCCCGCCCGATCCCTTTCGACGCGCCGGTCACCAGCGCCTTGTTCCCGCGCAGTCCCAGTTCCATTCGCCTCCTCCATAGATCATGGTGCGGACGGAAATGCCTAGCTTATCTCCCTCGTCGCCCCCGCGAAAGCGGGGGGCCAAGGCTGCAAGCGAGAGTAATGGGCCTTGATTTTGCACCAACACGCGAAAAGGTCAGCCGGCAGCGAGCGCCTGGTCGAGATCGCGAATCAGATCGTCCGCTGATTCGAGCCCGATCGACAAGCGCACGACGTCGGGACCCGCGCCAGCGGCTTCGCGCTGCTCGTCGGTCAGTTGCCGATGGGTCGTCGAGGCCGGGTGCAGGATCAGGCTGCGAGTGTCGCCGATATTGGCAAGATGCGAGAAGAGCCGCACATCCTCGACCAACCGGATCCCGGCCTCGTAGCCGCCCTTGACGCCAAAGGTGAAGACCGCACCCGCCCCCTTGGGCAAATATTTGCGCGCCAGCTCATAATAGGGGCTGTCCCGAAGCCCGGCATACGAGACCCAGGCGACGCGCGGATGGACCGACAGAAACTCGGCGACCTTGCGGGCATTTTCGATATGCCGCTCCATCCGCAAATGCAATGTCTCGATCCCGGTCAGCGTCAAAAACGCGTTCATCGGCGACAAGGTCGGTCCGAAATCCCTGAGTGCCACCGCCCGTGCCTTGGTGGTAAACGCGAAATCGCCGAAATTCTCGAAGAATTTAAGACCGTGATAGGCCGGCTCGGGATCGGTCAATGACGGAAAGCGGTTGCCTTCGGCCCAGTCGAAACGGCCCGACTCGACGACGATCCCGCCCAGCGCATGCCCGTGGCCGGACAGAAACTTGGTCGTCGAATGGACAATGATATCGGCTCCCCACTCGAACGGCCGACACAGATACGGCGTGGCGAGCGTGTTGTCGACGACGAGCGGAATGCCGGCCTCGTGCGCGATCGCCGCCACTTTTTGAATATCGACGATGATCCCGCCCGGATTGGCGAGGTTCTCGACAAAGATCGCCTTGGTCTTGGGTGTCAGCGCACGGCGGAAATTCTCGGGATCGGCAGGATCGACAAAATGGCACCCCCAGCCGAGCTTTTTGAACGACAGCCCGAACTGGGTCAGCGAGCCGCCGTAGAGATTGCGCGAGGCGAGAAACTCGTCGCCCGGCTCCATCATCGTAAAGAAGATCAGGAATTGTGCCGCATGACCCGACGCGGCGGCGACCGCGGCACGGCCGCCTTCGAGGCTTGCGACGCGCTCCTCGAGCACCGCGACGGTCGGGTTGTTGAGCCGCGCATAGATATAGCCGAAATTGTGCAGGTTGAAGAGCCCGGCGGCGTGGTCGACGTCGTCAAAAACGTAAGCCACGTTCTGGTAGATCGG
>JAFAHP010000290.1 GCA_019237175.1 Alphaproteobacteria bacterium | reverse complement strand
CTACAACGTGTTCACCACCGCGCACGGGCTCATCATGATCTTCTTCATGGTGATGCCGGCGATGATCGGCGGTTTCGGCAACTGGATGGTGCCGCTCATGATCGGCGCGCCCGACATGGCGTTCCCGCGCATGAACAACATCTCGTTCTGGCTGCTGCCGGCCTCGATCGCGCTCCTGATCCTGTCGATGTTCTTCGAGGGCGAGCCGGGCGCGAACGGGGTGGGCGCCGACTGGACGATCTACGCGCCGCTGTCGACCACCGGCCATCCCGGCCCATCGGTCGATTTCGCGATCCTGTCGCTGCATCTGGCCGGCGCCTCGTCGAGCATGGGCGCGATCAACTTCATCACGACGATCTTCAACATGCGTGCCCCCGGCATGACCATGCACAAGATGCCGCTCTTTGTGTGGGCGATCCTGGTTACGGCCTTCCTCCTGCTGCTGTCGCTGCCCGTGCTCGCCGGCGCGATCACGATGCTGCTCACCGACCGCAACTTCGGAACCACGTTCTTCGACCCCGCGGGCGGCGGCGACCCGCTGC
The DNA here is from genome assembly GCA_019237175.1 of Alphaproteobacteria bacterium. Taxonomy (GTDB): domain Bacteria; phylum Pseudomonadota; class Alphaproteobacteria; order ATCC43930; family CGMCC-115725; genus AP-15. The sequence goes on along the minus strand of JAFAHP010000290.1, from coordinate 2,735 downwards.
TGTTCTTGAACCTGTTCTGGTTCTTCGGTCATCCCGAGGTGTACATCCTGATCCTGCCGGGGTTCGGGATGATCTCGCAGGTCGTCTCGACCTTCGCGAAAAAGCCGATCTTCGGCTATCTGGGCATGGCCTACGCGATGATGGCGATCGGCGTCATCGGCTTTATCGTGTGGGCGCATCACATGTTCACGACCGGGATTTCGGTCGATACGCGCGCCTATTTCACCGCGGCGACGATGGTGATCGCAGTGCCGACGGGGGTGAAGATCTTCTCGTGGATCGCTACGATGTGGGGCGGGTCGATCGAGTTCAAGACGCCGATGCTGTGGGCGATGGGCTTTATCTTTCTGTTCACGATCGGCGGCGTCACCGGCATCGTATTGGCCAATGCGGGCGTCGACTTTGCGCTGCACAACACTTACTACGTGATCGCCCACTTCCACTACGTGCTGTCTCTCGGCGCGGTGTTCTCGATTTTTGCCGGCTTTTATTATTGGATCGGCAAAATGTCCGGGCGGACGTATAACGAGACGTGGGGCCAGATCCATTTCTGGACCACTTTCATCGGCGTCAACCTGACTTTCTTCCCGATGCATTTTCTCGGGCTGGCAGGAATGCCCCGACGTATAGCGGATTACCCGGACGCGTTTGCCGGCTGGAACATGGTGGCTTCGATCGGCTCTTTCATCTCTTATGCATCAACCCTCTTCTTTGTCTTTATCGTGCTGCACACGCTCTTCGCCGGGCGTCGGGTCGGTGCCAATTATTGGGGCGAGGGGGCGACCACACTCGAATGGAAGGTGACCTCGCCACCGCCGTTCCATAGCTACGAGGAGCTGCCGGTCATCTCGTAGGGAGCGCCCGACAGCGTGACTGAAGTGTCCGAGGGCTCTACAACCGCTGCAATTCGCCTCGCGCCGAGCTCCGGGGCGGGGGTCGCCGACTATATCGAGATCCTTAAGCCCCGCGTGATGTCGCTGGTGGTCTTCACCGGGCTCGTCGGGCTGATCGTGGCGCCGGGGCGTCTCCATCCGGTGCTCGCCGCGGTCGCGGTGCTGTGCATCGCGGTCGGCGCGGGTGCGGCAGGCGCCATCAACATGTGGTACGACCGCGACATCGACGCGTTGATGCGGCGCACCGCGAGGCGGCCCTTGCCGGCAGGCCGCATGTTGCCGGGAGAGGCGCTGGGCTTTGGTGCAGTGCTCGGGGTCGGCGCAGTGCTGGTCATGGGACTGGCGGCCAATTGGGTGGCTGCCGAGCTGCTGGCGTTGACGATCGGCTTTTACGTTTTTGTCTATACGATCTGGCTAAAGCGGCGGACGCCGCAGAACATTGTCATCGGTGGCGCTGCAGGGGCGTTCCCGCCGATCATCGGCTGGGCCGCTGCCACGGACGATGTCGGCTGGGGTGCGATCGCGCTGTTCGCGATCATCTTTTTCTGGACGCCGCCGCATTTCTGGGCGTTGTCGCTCTACCGCACCGGCGACTACAAGGCGGCGGGCGTGCCGATGCTTCCGGTGATTTCCGGGCAGCGCGAGACCAAACGTCAGATGCTGCTCTACACGCTGGCATTATGGCCGGCGGCGGCCGCGCCCTGGCTGCTCGGTTTGGCGGGCGGGCTCTACGCGGCCGGCGCGCTGCTGCTGAGCGCAGCGTTCACCGGCTCGGCGATCCAGGTCTGGCGCGACGATGGCGAGCGCATTGCCCGCCGGATGTTTGCCTTTTCGCTGTGGTACCTGTTCCTGATCTTCAGTCTGCTGCTGGTTGACCATACCGGCGGAGATTGGCATTGACGGCGATGGATCCAGGGCAGGAGCGACAGCGGACGATACGCGCGCGCAACCGCGCGCTCGTCGCTGTCCTCGTCACGTTGGCGGTCTTGTTCTACGCGATCACGATCGTCCGGATGGGAGGCTAGGGTGCGCCAGGCGACCCGCTCGCTGCGACATTGGCGCAACGGCGCCACGGTTGTGTTGCTCGTCTCGGCTGTCGCGGGCATGGTCGGCTTGTCCTTCGCCTCGGTGCCGCTCTATCGGCTGTTTTGCCAGGCGACGGGCCTAGGCGGCACGACTCAACGCGCCGTAGCGGCGCCGGTGAAAGCGGCGGCGGCGCTCGTGACGATTCGATTCGACGCCGAGACCGCACCCGACCTCGGCTGGGAGTTTCGCCCGCTGCAGAGCGCTGTAACCGTGCATCCGGGGGAACAGCGGCAAATCTTCTACCGCGCCGTCAATAAGACCAAGGTGCCCGTGACCGGCTCCGCCACCTACAACGTAACCCCGGCCAAAGCCGGCATCTATTTTGACAAGCTGCAGTGCTTCTGTTTCTCCGAGCAACATCTTGCATCGGGCGAGAGCGCCGACATGGGAGTAACCTTCTTTGTCGATCCCGACATCCTGACCGATCCGAACACCAGCGACGTACGGACGATAACACTGTCCTACACGATATTCCGAGTGCATCAGCCCTCGACGCGCCCGACAGCCTCGGCGGCGCCGTCCGCGCCCCCCGTAAATTGACCAGATCGGACCCAGATCGATGAGCGAGCTTCACGCCGCGCCAAGGCATCCCTACCACCTCGTCGATCCGAGCCCGTGGCCGCTCGTCGGCGCGATTGCCGCCGGATTTTTGACGACCGGCGCCGTCCTGTTTATGCATGGCTATGGCTGGACCGTGTTGATCATCGGCATCCTGGCGGTGCTGGGGACGATGGCCGTGTGGTGGCGCGACGTGAT
>JAFAHP010000489.1 GCA_019237175.1 Alphaproteobacteria bacterium | reverse complement strand
CCGCGCTGGATCAGATGGTCGACCGCAGCCGGGATGTGATGGCGATAAGCGCCGCCGCCGATAAAAAACGGTACCGACGCCGCGGGGGTGTTGCGCGCCGCCATCCCTCCGAGCGCGCGCTCGACTTCGATCTCGCCTTGCGCCCGCGGCAGATCGAGCAGGGCGTCGAGCCGAGCGGCCGCCGGCACGTCCGCGAACAGCGCCTCGATCGACTCGACACCAATCGTCCGCAGCATTGCGCTGCGATCAGCGTCAGTCAGCGGCAAATAGCGCATCTAGGGCTGCTCCTCGATAAAATGCCGGTAGGTGGCTTCATCCATTAGTGCGTCGAGTTCTTTCGGGTCGGCGAGACGCACCTTGAGAAACCAGCCCTCGCCCATCGGATCGGAATTCACCTTGGCCGGATCAGCGGCGAGCACTTCGTTGGCTTCGGCGACCTCACCCGAGACCGGCGCAAAAACATCGCTGGCCGCTTTGACCGATTCGACGACCGCAGCCGCCTTGCCCTGCTCGAGACGACGGCCGATTTCTGGTAATTCGACATAAACAACGTCGCCCAATTGCGTTTGCGCATAATCGGTGATGCCAATCACGGCGAAATCCCCGTCGAGCCGAACCCATTCGTGATCCTTGGTAAAGCGCAGTGCCGCCATCAGCTCAGTCCTTCTGTGGAGCCATCCGAACTTCCGCCGCCCCCTCCCTAACCCTTCCCTCCTCGGGCTTGACCCGGGGATTGCGGGAAAGGGGAGGGTGGAGGGTTGGGATGGCTGCGGTGGTAGCGATGCGGGACAAAGGGTAAAGCGGCTATGTGGGCCGGACGCGCGGTCCCGCGCACACTCAGTGCGACAAGTGTGCCCTCGCCGGCGTGGGCGGCACCGACATAACCCATCGCCACCGGTGCTCCGACCGAGGGGCCAAAGCCGCCGCTCGTTATCCGCCCGATCTCGCCACCGGCGAGGTCGACAATCGCGGCGCCCTCGCGCGCTGGAGCGCGGCCTTCGGGGCGGATGCCGACGCGCTTGCGCGCCGGGCCTTGCGCCATCTGGCGCAGGATAATCGCCGCCCCCGGAAAATTACTCTCTTCGAGCCGCCTCCTGCCAATCGTCCAGTTGAGATCGGCCTCGACCGGGGTTGTCGTCTCGTCGATGTCATGGCCGTAGAGGCACAGTCCGGCTTCGAGGCGTAGCGAATCGCGGGCGCCGAGCCCGATCGGCCTGACCTCCGGCTCGGCGAGCAGTCTTTCGGTCAGGGCCGGCGCGCCAGCCGCCGGCAATGAGATCTCAAAGCCGTCCTCACCGGTGTAGCCGGAGCGGGTAATAAGGCACGATCGTCCATCGAGCGTTGTTTCCGCCGCCGTCATGAACGGCAATTGCGCAGTGCCGGGCGCAAGCCGTTCCAAAACCGCGGCCGCCATCGGCCCCTGCAATGCCAACAGAGCACGGTCGTCGAGCCGGTCGATGGTCAGGGCCGGACCCAAACGGTCCCTCAGATGGCAGAAGTCCCTGTCCGTTGTCGCGGCATTTACAACGACGAACAGCGTGCTCTGCAGTCGCGTCACGATCAGATCGTCGAGGATGCCGCCGGCTTCGTTCAACAGCAGCGTGTAACGCATGCGCTGCGCGCCAAGGCCACGAATGTCGCCGGGAACGAGCGTCTCGATCGCGCCGGCTGGATCGACCCCCGAGATCCGCAATTGCCCCATATGCGAGACATCAAAGAGTCCAGCCTGGGCCCGGGTATGCAAATGCTCGGCGAGGATGCCGGACGGGTATTGCAGCGGCATTTCGTAGCCGGCGAAGGGCACCATGCGGGCGCCGAGCGATTTATGAAGTCTATAAAGCGGCGTCTGCTTCAGCGATGCGGTAGCTTGGGCCGGCAAGCGGGAACCTCCGACAGAGCGGACGCGACGGCGTCCCTTTTGCCCCCTCTGTCGTGGGCCCTGAGAGATTCACCCGAACCCGCCCCACCAATCCCGCCGCGCAACGGGGAGGTAGGCGAGTACGGGCTTACTCCTTCGGTGAGCGGCAGGCGAACCGCCGCTGCTTTCCAGAGCGCCCTTCCGCCTGCGGTCCTTTTGCCTGAGAGTTTCCGGGGCGGTTGCTCCTTCGGCGCTGCGTATCGGCGCAGCCTCTCCCGCGGGCGTGCGATCGGCCCGCTCTATTTACCACTCGCAGCCGACAAAGGCCAGCCGGATGAGGCGACCCGGATGCGAAAGTCCCCGATGGTCAAACCTCCCTATTCGCGGACGCCGGCGGGAATATCTGAAATCGGTGCCGGGCTGCCGGTTGCCCTGATCGCGTAAAGCGCAACTGGTCCCGTTCACAGCATCTTGCAGGAACCATCGCACTCGTCGGGGAACAGGCTCATACCGCAAGAGCAAGGGCCACGGTGACCGGTGACCCGCGTGTCGGTTGCCGCACTGGGTTCCTTTGATAGCCTCTCCCGCCGCAACTCCTTCATGCGAGTATGTATGGTCTTGAAGTCGTCAGCTGCCCGGGGCGGTGCCATCAAACCCTCCAACATATCGCGGCGACGGCGTTCGCGTCCGCCTCGGCGATCGCGGTCGCCATGCCGACGCAGCGCCGGTGACAAGCGCGATCTTGCCAAAGACGCCGATCATTGCGAACCCCCTGATCGGCGGTTTGATTTCGCACATCGCGGCTTCGCGGACGACTGGGAACGCGGGTCGGCGGCAACCTCTTCGGGGCGAAATTTTCTGCCCGCATCACGAGGCGAGGACGATGTCAGGACGACGGGTTGGTCATCGTTTGAGCGCCACGATCCCAGGGTAGGGCACGCCGTTCACGCGAGCGACCGTTCACGAAGCCAGAGCGTTACTCGGCGACCGGCAGTGGAATGGCGGAGCGGAAGACGTTGTCGGGGTCGTAGTTCCGCTTCGCTTTGATGAGCCGGTCCGCATTGGGACCATAGCTCTTCGCCACACGCTCAACGTCGTCGCCAACAAGGAAGTTCGGATATCCACCCGGAAGTGCGATCGGAGCGAAGGCTTGACGAGTGGCTCGAGCCCA
>JAFAHP010000473.1 GCA_019237175.1 Alphaproteobacteria bacterium | reverse complement strand
ATGATCCGCGAGGCCTTGCCGTGGACGATCGGGCTCCTCGGTGTGACCACGCTCTTCTCGTTTGCCATTGGCACGATTTTGGGCGCGCTGCTGGCGTGGCCGCGGGCTCCGCGCTGGATGCAATGGTTGATGCCGCCCTTGTGGGCTCTGCATGCCATTCCGTTTTTTCTGCTGGGGCTGGTTTTGAGCTGGCTCTTTGCCTTCCAACTCCAATGGTTGCCGATCTTTGGCGGCTACGGCGCCGGCGTCAAACCGGCATGGAATTTGGCCTTTGCCGTCGATGTCGTGCATCACGCGATCCTGCCGGCGGCCTCGATCGTGCTGGTGTCGGTGGGCGGCTGGGCGTTGGCAATGCGCGGGATGATGGTCACGACGATGGGCGAAGACTACGTCACCTTTGCCGAAGCCAAAGGTCTGCGCCCTGCCACGATCTTTGGGCGCTACTGCATGCGCAACGCCATCCTGCCGCAAACAACCGGCCTTGCATTGGCATTGGCGCAGATCCTCTCGGGTGCGGTATTGGTCGAGGCGATCTTTGGTTATCCGGGAATCGGTGCGCTGCTGTTCCAGGCGATCGAAGAGAATGATTTTTTTCTGATTCAGGGGATCGTATTCACCGTCATCGTGGCGCTCGGCTTCGCCACTTTTGTGCTCGACGTGATCTATCCCTGGCTCGACCCCCGCATTTCCTATCACCGGGGCTGATTTAAATGGGCGGACACGCTCCAATCAAGCGTCTTGGCCGGGTATGGCCCGGCCATCCACGAGAAACCTGCCATGGGCGTGCCGCTCTCTCGTGGATGCCCGGCCCAAGGCCGGGCAAAACGAAGAAAATGGCCCACACTGGCGGGTAGGGGCGATGTTTGGCTATCTGCGCCGCAATGTGGCACTCCTCGTCGGGCTGATATTGCTCGCCATCCTGGTCGTGTTTATGGCCGTCGGCGCGCTGGCGGTCGACACCAGCAACGCCCAACCGCTGTCGGCGCCGGCCCTGCAGCCGCCCTCCTGGGATTATCCATTCGGCACCGACCGCCAGGGGCGCGAACTCTTGGCGGTAATGGTGGCCGGCACGCCGCTGACCCTGCGGATCGGCTTTATCGCCGGGTTTATCGGCGTCGGCGTCGGGTCGCTCTTAGCCTTCACCGCCGCCTATTACCGCGGCCGGGTCGACACGGTCATTCGCAGCATTGCCGATATCGGTCTGACCGTGCCGCAATTGCTGGTCTTGATCATCATTGCCGTCTCGTTGAAAGGCAGCCTGACGGTCAACCAGATGGCAATCATCATCGCCTCTCTCGCCTGGCTCAGTCCGACCCGGACGATCCGCTCGCAGGTGCTGACCCTGCGCGAGCGCGGCTATGTCGAGATTGCACGGCTCAACGGCATGAGCGGGCCGGAGATCATTTTCCGCGAGCTGATGCCCAATCTCTTGCCCTATCTCGCGGCGACGCTGGTCAGCAGTGTCTCGGCGGCGATCCTTGCCTCGGTCGGATTGGAGGTTTTGGGGTTGGGGCCGGTCGAGGCTCCGACCCTCGGCATGACGCTCTATTGGGTTTTTTTCAATGCCGCGGTCATCAATGGGTGGTGGTGGTGGTGGACCGCACCCCTGATTGTCATTGTCATGGTGTTTCTCGGGCTGTTTTTTCTGACTGTCGGCCTCGATGAAATCGCCAATCCGCGGTTACGGCGATCGGCATGAATGACCCCATTCTGCGGGTCGAGCGCCTCAGGGTCGTCTACGACCATCCGCAGGGCGCGGTGCAAGCGGTCGACGAGGTGAGCTTTTCACTGCGCCCGCGTGAGCGGTTTGGGCTGGCGGGCGAATCCGGTTCCGGCAAATCGACGATGGCGCTTGCAATCCTGCGCCTGATCAAGCCGCCGGGCCGGATCGAGGGAGGTGCGGTGTGGCTCGACGACATTGCACTCTCCGACCTTGGCGACGAGGCCATGCGCAAGTTGCGGCTGGCGGGGATCGCCATGGTGCCGCAGGGCTCGATGAACTCACTCAACCCGGTGGTGCGCATTCGCGACCAGATCGGCGACGCCCTCTTCGATCATGGCGAACATTTGTCGCGGCGCGAGTTTTATACTCGCGTCGACACGCTGCTCGCCCAGGTCGGCCTACCGGCGGAGATTGCCGGGAAATACCCGCATGAGCTGTCGGGTGGCATGAAGCAGCGCGCCTGCATCGCGATCGCGATCTCTTTGCGGCCAAAAGTGATCATTGCCGACGAGCCGA
>JAFAHP010000469.1 GCA_019237175.1 Alphaproteobacteria bacterium | reverse complement strand
CACCGGCGTCCGACAGCTTGCGGGCGTAGGCTTCGCCTTCGGCACGCAGGACGTCATTCTCGTCGACGATGACGAGCGCCTCGGGGAGGCCTGTGAGCTGGTCGAGCGAGGCGTTGAGCGGCGTGGCGGTGGGTTGTTCGCGGGCAGTGGGGTCAGGCAGATAGGCGTCCCAGAACCATTCCATCGCGGGCTTGGTCAACCACGGCCCATCCGCAAATTGGGTGTAGGACGGCGTGCCGAAGTCCGCGTCGGTGACCGGATAGAACAATACCTGGAAGGCAATCTTCGGGCCGCGGCGCTGCTTGGCCATCAGGGTCACCGCCGCCGCCATGTTCCCGCCGACGCTGTCGCCCGCCACTGCAAGGCGCAATGGGTCGATGCGCAAATTGGCGGCGTTATCGGCCACATACTGCGTTGCGGCGTAAGCCTGCTCGACAGCGACCGGATAGCGGGCTTCCGGCGAACGATCGTAGTCGACAAAAACGACTGCGGCTTCTGCGCCGACCGCTATCTCTCGGACCAGGCGATCGTGGGTCTCCCGGTCCCCCAAGACCCAGCCGCCGCCGTGAAAATACATTACCACCGGCAATACTTCGCCTGCGCCAACCGGGCGAATGACCCGGATCGGAACCGATCCAGTGGGGCCAACGGGGAAAGTAGCGTCGTCGATTTGCGCACCCGGCTTGCCGACTGGGATGGACTGTGCCCCGGACAGAAGCGACCGCGCATTGGTCGGCGACAAAGTGTAGATGGGCGGCGCGCCGGCCAAGCCGTCGAGGAATTGCTGGGTATGGAGTTCTAGGGTCGGCTGGGCCGCGGCCATCGACATGATGCTCTCCGGTAATCGTAAAATTGTCAGAAGGAACTCGCGGTGGTGCCGGACAGGATGTCGGCTTTGCGGTTGAGCGCGGCGATAAGCCCATCGATACCCTGGGTTTTGAGAATCGCAGCAAATTCCGAGCGGCGGGTCGCCACTTCGCTGATCGCACTATCCAGATAAATGTCTGCGACCAGCCAGCTCTCGCCGTTCCGGCGCATTAGATAGTCGACCTCGACCGGCTCACCGTTGCTCTTGATGATCCGGCTCTTCACCAGGAGCCCGAACGCAGCAGGCTCTTCCCCGGTCACCTCGAGCTTCTGTCCGTTATAGCTGTCGAAGCGGTCGGTATAGATCGCCGAGATGTAACGGCCATAGCTTTCGGTCACCTCTTGCCGTTGCGCCTCGCTCAGGCCGGCCCAGAAAGGGCCTACCGACAAACGCGCCATTGAAGCAACGTCGAAGCTGCTGCGGATGACCGGCGCCAGTTGCGCGAAACGGCCACTCCCTCCAAGCGTCCGGCCGTTCTTCATCGTACTCAGCAGAGTATCGTAAAGGCCCTTTACGGTACCGCTGCCGCCGGACGGCGCGGCATGGGCAGTGTAGCAAAAAGTGCCAAGGGCAATCCCGGTCGCAAGAGCCAGCGTCGCGCACAATCGGGATCTGCGCACGGCCGGCAGGTAAGCGGTTTGATCAGAGCACTTCGGAAACGCCAGTATCGTCGCCCATCGCGACATCGTTCTGCGACGTTGCCGCTGCCACCGTCGCGCCGCGTGTAGGGAAGCGCTCCGAGATGCAGCGGATTTAACTGCGGCCATGAAACGGTAGCCGCGGCCGGTTTCGGTCCGGATAAAGTCACGGTCTTCGCCAAGCGCTTGGCGCAACGCGAAGATTTGCACCTTCAGGTTTTCTTCTGAAACGTGAATGCCTGGCCACACGCGGGAAAACAGCTCCTCCTTGGTGACCAACGACCCTTCCGCTTCCAGTAGGACCAAAAGAATATCGAGTGCCCGCGTGCCTAGCTTTACCGGCGCCCCGTCGGCGATCAGTTGCCGGCGGCGCGGGAGTATTTGGAAACGACCGAATTCGAGTGCAGCTTCTTGCGCTGCCCAGCGCGACCGGCTCGGGCTGTGGCGCGCCACGGTCATATGGATCGGCGTGAGGTTGGTATCGCTATTCGTCGTCACCGCGGTCCCCTCCGTTTGGTTTGTGGGTGCTAACTTGGCGCTGTCCGCGGCGTCAGTCGCGTTAACGTTTGCAAAATTGTGCAAACGCCGTCTTTGCACCTGTTTGCAGGTGCAAACAGGCGGCGGAACGCCTGTGCGATTGCTGCTGGGGGACTTGCGAAGATTCTCCACCCTAAGTACGAATGGGCAGCTTTTGAGGGCGATTGCCCGATGGATGAAGAAGCCTTCGCCTTCGGATCGTTTCGGTTGATCCCTTCGCAGCGGATGCTTTTCGAGGACGGGAAAGCGTTGCGCCTCGGCAGCCGCGCGTTCGACATTCTGGTTGCCGTCGTCGAGCGCGCCGGCGAGACGGTTACGAAAGAGGGGTTGCTCGCCCGGGCTTGGCCGGACACGGTGGTCGAAGAGGCTGCCCTCAGGGTACACGTTGCGGCGCTGCGCAAGGCGCTCGGCGATGGCCGCGCCGGCAAGCGCTACATCGCCAACCTCTCTGGCCGAGGCTATGCTTTTATAGCACCTGTGACGCGTGAGAACGCGCTGTCGGCAACCGCCGTGCCAAACGAGACGGAGGTGGCCGGGAATTTGCCGGCGCTGCTCACGCGCATTGTCGGCCGCGACGAGATCATCTCGAGGCTGGCACAGCAACTGGTCAGACGCCGGTTCCTGACGATTGTGGGTCCAGGCGGGATCGGCAAAACCACAGTGGCGGTCGCGGTCGCCGAAATCGTCCATGCCTCGTACAGGGACGGCGCCTGGTGTGTCGAGTTGGCTTCCCTGTCCGATCCCGATCTGGTGCCGAGTGTACTCTGCACGCTACTGGGGATTACATTGTCGGGCATCAATCCCTTATCGGGACTTGCCGCCTGGCTGCGCGACAAGCATATCCTGATCGTGCTCGACAGCTGCGAGCACGTCATCGGCGCAGCAGCGGCTCTGGCCGAAAC
>JAFAHP010000386.1 GCA_019237175.1 Alphaproteobacteria bacterium | reverse complement strand
AGCAAGGTTTCGCCAATTTGCCGCTCGATCGTGTGCAGCGGATTGAGCGACGTCATCGGCTCCTGAAAGATCATTGCGATACGGCCGCCGCGGACCTTGCGCAATGTCTCCGGCCGCGCTCCGATCATTTCCCCGCCGGCGAACCGGATGCTGCTCCCCGGCCCGTGCGCTGCGAGCGGGTAGGGAAGCAACTGCAGGATCGAAAGCGCCGTGACACTCTTGCCGGAGCCGCTCTCGCCGACCAGTGCCAGGGTTTCGCCGCGATCGAGCAAAAACGACACGCTCTTGACCGCTGCCACCGGGGGGGCGCCGCCGCGCCCGGCAAAGCTTACCGAGAGATTGCGGATCTCGAGCAGAGGGGCGGCGCCCAGCCCCGCGCTCACAAAGTCACCTTGCGCGGGTCGAACCCGTCGCGCACTGCCTCGCCGGCAAAGTTCAATAGGCTCAGCATCACCGCCAGCACAAAAAACGCCGTCAGCCCGAGCCACGGCGCCTGTAGATTGGCCTTACCCTGAGCCAGCAATTCGCCGAGCGACGGCGAGCCCGGCGGCAGGCCAAAGCCGAGAAAATCCAGCGAGGTCAGGGTGGTGATCGAACCGTTCAAGATGAACGGCAAAAACGTGATCGTCGCCACCGTCGCATTGGGCAAGACGTGGCGCAGGATGATCGTGCGATCGGGCACGCCGAGCGCCCGCGCCGCCCGCACATAATCGAAATTTCGCGCCCTGAGAAACTCGGCGCGCACGACATCGACCAGGCTCATCCACGAAAAGAGCAGCATCAAACCCAAGAGCCACGAGAAATTGGGCTCGACAAAACTCGCCATGATGATCAGCAGGTATAATACCGGGAGCCCCGACCAGATCTCGATAAAGCGCTGAAAACCTAGGTCGATGACGCCCCCGAAATAACCCTGCACAGCGCCGGCGGCGACGCCGATTACCGATGAGGCCGCGGTCAGGCTCAGCCCGAACAAAACCGATAGACGGAAGCCATAGATCAGGCGCGCCATCACATCGCGGCCCTGGTCGTCGGTGCCAAGCCAGTTGACCGCCGACGGGGGCGAGGGTGCAGGGCTCGGCAGATTGTAGTTGATCGTGTTATAGCTGAACGGGATTAACGGCCAGATGATCCAGCCCTTATGCTCGATCAGCTGTTGCACCTCGGGGTCGCGATAGTCGGCTGCGGTTGGAAAAACACCGCCAAACGCGGTTTCGGGATAGTCCTTGAAGACCGGAAAGTACCAGCCGTCGCCGAAATGCACGAAGAGCGGCCGGTCGTTGGCAATGAAATCGGCAAACAGCGACACCCCGAACAACGCAAGAAAGACCCACAATGACCAGAAGCCGCGCCGGTTGGCGCAAAACGCGTCGAGCCGCCGCCGGGTCAGCGGCGAGATCGGCCGCCCCAGAAAGCGGTCGCGCCCGCGGCGTGGTAGCGCGATCGGAGCCTCTGACGTCGTCATGTTACCCGCGATGGCAGGCAGGAGATCACCACCTCCGCCCGATCATTCGTTAAAAGCGAATTTCACTCGCCCTTGCCCGGACGTGATCCGGGCAGTCTTCGCGAGCGAAAGACAGGGTGGCCGGGTCCCGCCCGGCCAGGGGGAGGAATTGGGCGATCGCCGCGTTGCGCCACGGGGAAGCTGCGCGGCCCTACCCCGTCCTGCGGCGCAGCGGCTCGATATTCGAAGGCGCCGATGCCCGTTTGCCGCCGAGGTAGTCGTTGGCCAGGAGTTCGGCGATCTGCACCGCATTGAGAGCGGCCCCCTTACGCAAATTGTCGGCGACGACCCACATGCTCAAACCGTATGGTACCGTCGGGTCGCGGCGGATGCGGCCGACATACACTTCATCCTCACCCGCCGCCTCGGCCGGGGTCACATAACCTTCGTCGGCGCGATGATCGACCACGGTAACGCCGGGCGCGCGGCGCAAGGCGGTCCGCGCCATCTCCTCGCTGAGCGGGCGTTCGAACTCGACATTGACCGCCTCACCATGCCCGATAAACACCGGGATACGCACGCAGGTCGCGGTCACTGCGATGTCGGGATCGAGGATCTTGCGGGTCTCCACCGCCATCTTCCACTCTTCCTTGGTCGAGCCGTCATCCATGAAGACGTCGATGTGCGGAATTGCGTTAAAGGCGATCTGCTTGGTGAACTGTTCGGGCTTGATCGGGTCGTTCACGTAGATCGCGCGCGTTTGGTTGAACAATTCGTCCATCGCCGCGCGGCCGGCGCCCGAAGTCGACTGGTAAGTCGCCACCACCACCCGCTTGATGCGGGCGAGATCATGCAACGGCTTCAGCGCCACGACCAGCTGGATGGTCGAGCAGTTGGGGTTGGCGATGATGTTGCGCTTGTGATAGTCACCGATCGTCTTGGGATTGACCTCCGGCACCACCAGCGGCACGTCCGGCTCCATGCGGAAATGCGAGGTGTTGTCGATGACGACGGCGCCTGCTTTTGCGGCACGTGGTGCGAACTGCGCCGAGACCCTGGAGCCCGGCGACGACAGCACGATATCGGTGCCGTGGAAATCGTAGGTGTCGAGACACTCGACCTTGAGAATGTCGTCCTCGCCAAACGACACTTCCTTGCCGATCGACCGCGAGGACGCGAGTGCCACGACTTTGTCGGCGGGGAAGTCGCGCTCGGCAAGCGTCGTCAATATCTCGCGGCCGACATTGCCGGTGGCGCCGACCACCGCTACCTTAAAACCCATAAACCGTCTCCGCAGCCTTACCCCCACCCTCCCCTCCGCCGCTTGCGGGGGAGGGTTAGGGAGGGGGGAATGGCTGCTGACTTACGCTGCCCGCTGTCCCTTTACAAGCGCGGGCTTGGTTATTGGACCGCGATATCCGAGTGGTCCCTCTCAGCGCCCACCCCCACCCTCTCCTCCTTCGCTTGCGGGGGAGGGTTGGGGAGGGGGCGCCGCATCTGCCTCAGAGCCGGACAGCGAAACGCGGTCAGGAGAACGCGAAAGCCATGACCTATCCCGAATTCTGGCGACGCTATTTGGGCGCGCATCGCGACCCGCGCACCCGCGGGCTGCACTATCTCGGCACTTCATTGGCGCTCGCCGCCCTCGCTGCCGCCGCTGCGACACGCGATTGGCGCTGGCTCGTCGCCGCCCCGATCCTCGGCTACTCGTTTGCTTGGCTCGGCCATCTCGTCTTCGAGCACAACCGTCCCGAAACCTTCGGCCATCCCTTGTGGTCGCTCGCCAGTGATTTTCGCATGCTCGGGCTCTTCGCTTGCGGTCGGCTCGGCAGCGAGTTGCGCGAAACAGACGCAGGAGCCCAACGATGACAATGGTTCCGCTTATCGATTACCGGGACGCCAGCGCCGAGGTGCGCGCGGTCTATGACGACATCATGCGGACCCGCGGCACCGACTGGATCAACAATTTCTGGAAGGCGCTGGCCAATGATCCGGCGAGCTTGCGGCGCACCTGGGAGAGCATCAAACAAGTCATGGCTCCCGGCGCCCTCGATCCGTTGACCAAGGAACTCGTTTATCTCGCGGTCAGCGCCAGCAACGGCTGCGCCTATTGCACGGCCTCGCATGGCGCGGCCGCCAAGAAACAAGGAATGACGCCGCAAATGCTGGCGGAATTGCTGGCGGTCATCGGCATGGCCAACGAGACCAATGCGCTTGCCAACGCCTATCGCGTGCCAGTAGACGAGAGGTTCGAAAAGTTGTTTTGATGTCGGCGCATGCGGGCGGCGACGCGGCCGGGAACGAAACGTGCTTCGCCGCCTGCTAGGTGGCTTTCCCGCAAGAGCCGGGCGGCGCGGCGCCGGCCGGCGTTTCTGGAGGTTACGCAATGGCCCAACAAACCTATGATCGCACCACCGAGGACGTCGGCAATATCGTCGGCCTCGAACACGTCAACCTTCGAGTTCCCAATCAGGAGCCCGCTTCCGATTTCTATCTCGCCGGGCTCGGCCTGACCCGCGACCCCTACATGATGCCGGGCACCAACAACATGTGGGTCAACGTCGGCAAGAGCCAGTTCCATCTGCCAAAGGGCGATCCCAATGTGCTGCGCGGCCATATCGGCCTCGTGGTCCCGAGTCTCGATGACCTGTGCGAGCGTCTCAACAGCGTGAAGCCCCGGCTCGAGGGCAGCAAATTCGATTGCCGGCGGACCAACCAGTATGTCGAGGCGAGCTGCCCGTGGGGCAACCGCTTCCGCCTCTATGAGCCGGAGTCCGACAAGTTCGGCCCGGTCTCTCTTGGCATGCCCTATGTCGAATTCGACGTGCCGGAAGGGACGGCCGAGGGGATCGCGCGCTTTTATCGCGAGATCTTCTACGCGCCGGTCAAGATCGAGGAAAACGGCGATGGCCGCGCCGCCCGCGTCAGCGCCGGCCACGGGCAGTGTCTCGTGTTCCGCGAGACCGACAAGAAGATTCCCGAATTCGACGGCCACCACCTCCAGGTCTACATCCAGGAATTTTCAGGCCCGCATGACGAACTCGAAAAGCGCGGACTGATCACCGAGGAAAGCAGCCAATATCAGTACCGCTTCGAGGATATCGCCTGCCTCGAGACCGGCAAATGCCTGTTCAAGATCGAGCACGAGGTGCGCTCGATCACGCATCCGCTCTACAATCGCCGGCTGGTCAACCGCAACCCCAAGCAGAACCTTATGTATTACCAGATGGGGGCGGACGAATACGATTGGTGGCTGCCGCGCTCGCAGGGCCGCATGCCCGCGACACCGGCACCCGAGCCGTCGACCCCGCTGGCCCGGCGCCGCGCCGCCCGCATGGCCGCGATGTAAGCAGCGTGGCGGCCCCTCACCCCACCCCTCTCCCCGCAAGCGGGGAGAGGGAGGGACCCGCGGCAGCGGGAGGGGTGAGGGGCAGCGGCAGAATGTTTGCCTTTCGACTATGCCCGGTTTGCTCTACGGCCGCTTCGCGCTGATCACCGGCGCCGGATTCGAGATCGGTGCTGCGATCGCGCACGCGATGGCGCAAGAAGGCGCGCAGGTGGTCGCCGTCGATATCGACGGCGATCCCAATACGCGGGCCGATTGGGATGCCACCCTCGCGGTGAACCTGACCGGCCCCTACAATATGGTCACCGCCTTTCTCGACCAGTTGCGCGAGACCAAGGCCGCGGTCATCAACATCGGCTCGATCCAGTCCTTTGTCGCGCTGCCGAATACGTGGTGCAATATCATCGCGGGCCAGCTTTCAGCGTAATTGGAGACAGCGATGTTGACCGGCGCCTATCGCTTTCCGCAGATAGAGGCTGTCATCTTCGGCAAGCCTCATCTCGAGGCTCTCTCGGCCGAAGTCGACCGGCTCGAGGCGCGCGCCGTTTTCGTGTTGGCAAGCGGCACGCTTGCGCGTGAAACCGACCTCGTCGAGCGGTTGCGGACGATGCTCGGCAACCGCTTTGCCGGGCTTTGCGCCAGGATCGGCGCGCACACGCCGCGCAGCGACGTCATCGCCGCCGCCAATATGGCGCGCGAGGCGCGTGCCGATCTGATCGTGACCCTGGGCGGCGGCTCGGTCACCGATGCCGCCAAGATGGTCGGGCTGTGCCTCGGCAACGATGTGACCGAAGCCGACCAGCTCGACAATT
>JAFAHP010000269.1 GCA_019237175.1 Alphaproteobacteria bacterium | reverse complement strand
GGTGGTGTGCGGCTCGTTGCGCGAAGCATTGGGCGAATTGGCGCACGACCACGCATTCTTGTTAAAGGGCGACGTCTTCACCCAAGACCAGATCGCGGCCTACATGGAACTGAAATGGGAGGAGGTGTACAATTTCGAGCACACCCCCCACCCGATCGAATTCCAGATGTATTATTCGGTGTGAGTGGACGATCCGAGGCTGGAACCGTCGGGCGGGTCGACCCCGGCAGAAAGCCGGCGGAAACCCACCTTCAACACAGAAATGATGGGCTTCGCGCCGAAGGCTGTGCACGAACCGGCGGGGTAGGAAGATCCGTCATTCCGAGATGCCCGAAGGGCAGGCCCGCAACGTAAAAACACCGGCCTTGCCAGGGGCCGCGCCACCTTCGGGCATAAAGCCAGCGGTGCGCAACCGAGCGGCAACCCGCCGGCGCCCCTGGCCACATGCACGAGCGGAGTGCTCGCTCCACCGACGCGGCCGCGCGGTCCGGAGCGTGAGAGGCGCGCGATGAGAGAAATCGACGGTCTCGACGAAGCGTATGCCATGGCGAAATTGCAGCCCTCTGAGACCGGACTGCCGATGGCCGTATCGGTGACGGAAAACGACGGCTTCCGGCATGATGTGCGGGTCAAAGTATCACGCATTCACGGCGGCCTCGGAGCTTGGACTGGGGTTGCATCGGTTGCGGTGCGCCCGACTCCGCGACTGGTCATCGGCCATCTCGATCCCACCGATCTGCGGCTGGTGAGCCAATGGATCGAGCTCAACCGCGCCGTGATCATCGATTATTGGGACGGCGCGCTCAGCCTGACTGAATTGCTCGCCCGCCTGAAGCGGTTGCCGTGAACCTCAATAAGAGACGATTTATTCCGGTCCCGGCGTGACAACCCAGGGCGAATACCGCTATCTCGGAGCGTCACCCCGCTGCGGTTGATCTTCGGGCTCTGCCGAGGAGGTTGCCGGCTCCGACAGCTTCTCGCCATCAAATGGCATGTGCTCGACCGCGAACGCAACGAAGTGCCCGAGGGGGTGCAATACCGCGAGCTGCTGCTGCGCGCCGCGACCCCGATCTGGGCGCTGCTGCTGGTGATCGGCGGGGGCCGCTATCGGGTCAGCTCATCCTCGGCCGAGGCCAACGCCGCCTGGTCGCGGATCCGCGCCCAACTGTTCGAGCGGGAGCGACAAGCGGCATAATCGAATCCGACTTGGGAGCGAGGCGGGCCCGCGCGGCAACGCGGGCCACCTCTGCCGATCAATTGCAGGCGAGTGCGAAGATGGCTGGCATCGCCATAACCGAAATCACCCCAGCGAGTGCATGGGTCAAGGCGTTTCGCGGACGCCAAATGGGACGCTGGCCGATTACCATGGCCGATGGTGCCACCCGCATCCTAGCGGCGGGAGGAACCGCCTAAGCGATGCCGACCATTGCTACCGTCGGTGGGATCGCGATCGTAATGCATTACAACGACCATGCCCCACCCCACTTTCATGCCAAGCAGGCCGGTATCGAATTCCGGGTCAGGATTGCCGATCTCAAGCTTATGCGCGGCGACACGGCGCCCACGGCTCTGGAGCACACGGTTCGCGACTGGGCGCAGCAACATCAACAAGAACTGGCCGTGTGCTGGGCGCGCGTCCAAAGCGGTCAGCACCCAGGAAGGATTTTAGGCCCATGAAGCTGCATAAGATCAAACGCGCCGCGCCCGATGATGCGGCATCGCACAGCCTGAAGATGTGGATCGAATTCGACGACGATCCCAAGGCGATCGTCGATCTGGCCGACACTTTCGCCGTGGGCGGTGTGTTCGAGGCGCTGCGCGATCGCAAGCGGTTCGCGACGGTCCAAGTCGCGGATGACGGGCGCTCGATATTCTGGCGGATAGGGCTGGGCGTCGACGACATCGTTGATCTGTGCGCCGATGCTCTGTGGCTGATGGCGCACCCCGAGGACCGCGCGGAGGCCATGGCGCCGCCGTGAAGCTTTGATCGGCGAGGGCCGCTATCGGATCAGCTCATCCTCGGCCGAGGAGCGAGCCGGGCCGGCGCGGTAACGTGGGCCGCTCGACGCGCACGCTGGCGCCTTTGCAGCGGGAGGTTACCGGGCCGGCGGCGCGGGTGCGGCGGCTCGAAGATGAATTGCTCGCCGAGCCATGATCCGAGGCGCCGAGGATGGCACGGTAGCCTGTCTTCAAAATTCAGCGGTCTGGACGGCTAGCGAGCGTCGGGCTTACCGGCGATCTGACCTTTTTCCGACAGCTTCTCGCCAGCGTGGAAATCGAGCGCCACACCGTTCAGGCAATAGCGTTGCCCGGTTGGTTCCGGTCCGTCGTCAAAAACATGCCCCAAATGCCCACCGCAGCGGCTGCAGTGAACTTCGGTGCGCGTCATAAAAAAACTGCGGTCGGTTTCGGTTTCGACCGCCTGGTCGAGCGGCGCCCAAAAGCTCGGCCAGCCCGTGCCGCTGTTGAATTTGGCCGCGGAGGCAAAGATCGGTTGACCGCAGCCGGCGCAATGATAGATGCCGGCGCCGTATTCCTTGTCGAGCTTGCTGGTGCCGGCGCGCTCCGTGCCGTGATCGCGAAGCACGTGATAGGCGGCGGGTGACAGCTTTTGACGCCACGCTTCATCGCTCATCGCAACCGCGAATTGCTTGCCGCCCGTGTGTCCCTTGCCTGAGATGCGTCCGAACAGACCCCCCGGCATGACTTCCTCGCTAAAGATGTCCAACTTTAGCGAATATCGGGTACGGCGAAGGCGACGTTAAGAGGGCGGGCGGCAAATCGGCGCTTAATGCACGCGTTCGCCTGCGTCAGGGTAAGGACGCAGCAATTCGGCGGTGGACCGCGCAATCCAGCACCATACGACACAAGTCAGCGCGTCGTCCCCGCTACGCAGCCGCTCCGCCTCCCCCTGCGCGACGAAGGCCGCCCCGCTGCCATACCGGCGGACGAGAAGCAGTGCCGCTTCCCAGATCTTCCGCTCGTTGGTCATCATCGTCGTCCTATCGCCTAGACAACGTCAAAAACGTGGATCGGTTTCCGAATTTCTGCACCGGAACGATTCTAACCGTCCACCGACTCCAGATGTTGTGCATTGAGTAGTTGCCAATACCGAATGCTGCTTGCACCGAAACTCTCACAGCTATATATCGCCCGAATGCCCGATTTGTTCGATGGTCTGCTTCCGCCGCCTCCCGGTGACAATTATACAGCAAAAGATATCGAGGTCCTGGAAGGGCTGGAGCCGGTCCGCCGTCGACCGGGAATGTACATCGGTGGAACCGATGAGCGTGGGCTCCATCACCTCGCCGCGGAAGTTCTCGACAACGCAATGGATGAAGCGGTCGCCGGTCATGCGACGCGCATCGAGATCGAGCTTGCCACCGACGACTGGCTGACGATTCGCGACAATGGGCGCGGGATCCCGATCGATCCGCACCCGCGCTTCCCGGGCAAATCGGCGCTAGAGGTGATTTTGACGACGCTGCATGCCGGCGGCAAGTTCGGCGGCGAAGCTTATCGCATTTCGGGTGGGTTGCATGGCGTCGGCATTTCGGTGGTCAACGCCCTTTCCGATGCGCTCGACGTCGAAGTCGCGCGTGAGCGGCGATTATGGCGGCAATCCTACAGCCGCGGCGCGCCTTCAAGCGAACTGCAGGATTGTGGGCCGGTACAAAATCGCCGCGGCACGACGTTGCGGTTTCATCCGGATCCCGAGATTTTTGGCACGATCGGCTTTCGACCGGCCGTGCTCTACCGCCTGGCCCGATCCAAAGCTTATCTGTTCCGCGGCCTGGAGATCCGCTGGAGCTGTGATCCGCGTCTGCCCCGCCCCGAAGGCGTTCCGGGCGAAGCCAGACTCCATTTTCCCGGCGGTCTCGCCGATTTTCTCGCGGCGAGCCTCGAAGGCGAGGCGATGTTGACGCCGCGGCCGTTTGTCGGCGAGAGCGAGCTGCCCGGCGGCGGCAGAGTCGAATGGGCAGTCGCCTGGCCAGAAGACGAAGAATCGGGCTTCAGCCACTCTTATTGCAATACGATCCCCACACCCGAGGGCGGGACTCATGAGGCCGGTCTGAAGAATGCCCTGCTGCGCGGGCTCAAGGGCTACGGCGAATTGACCGGCAATCGCCGCGCCGCCCAGGCGACCGCCGAGGACGTCACCGGAGCTGCGACACTGTTGTTGTCGCTATTTATCCGTGATCCGCAGTTCCAGGGTCAGACAAAGGAGAGGCTGGCCTCGCCCGAGGCCGCGCGGTTCGTCGAGAATGCGGTCAAGGACCATTTTGACCACTGGCTCAGCGCCGATCCGGCGACCGCGCGTCAGCTCGTAGAACGGGTCGTCGAGCGCGCCGAAGAACGCCAGCGGCGGCGCCAGCAACGCGAACTTGCGCGCAAGAGTGCCACGCGCAAATTGCGGCTGCCCGGCAAACTCGCCGATTGCACCCGCGAGGCCGCCGCCGGCACCGAGATTTTTCTGGTCGAAGGCGACAGTGCCGGCGGCTCGGCCAAACAGGCTCGTGATCGCGCAACCCAGGCGATCCTGCCGTTGCGCGGTAAGATCCTGAACGTTGCCAGCGCCTCGATCGACAAGATGAAGGCCAACCAGGAGCTCGCCGACATCATCTTGGCGCTCGGCGCCGGTTCGGGGGCGCAGTATCGCGAGGAAGCGTTGCGCTACGAGCGGGTCGTGATCATGACCGACGCCGATGTCGACGGCGCTCACATTGCTTCGTTGCTGATGACGTTCTTCTATCGCGAAATGCCAAAGCTGATCGGGAACGGGCACCTTTATTTGGCGTTGCCGCCGCTCTACCGGCTCAGCCAGGGCGAGGCAACCCTCTATGCCCGCGATGATGCGCACCGCGACGAGCTGTTGCGCACCGGCTTCAACGGCCGCGGCAAGATCGAGGTCAGCCGCTTCAAGGGACTGGGGGAAATGCCGGCCCGCTATTTGAAGGCGACAACGATGGATCCGGCGCAGCGCACCCTGCTCAAGGTCGGCATTCGTAGCGCCGATGATGCGGGGGACGGGGCCGCCGGATCATGCGCGCGCACAACGGCCTTGGTTGAAACCCTGATGGGGCGGCGCCCCGAATTGCGGTTTGAATACATCCAAAAAAATGCGCGCTTCGTCCGCGATCTCGATCTGTAAACAATCCTTGCGCCCGGCACGCGCGCCAATTACCTAAGCTCTGTCGACCCGTTTGAATTCGGCTTTCCGGCCTAGCGTTCCTGTGCGATCGTCCGACCGTATTTCCGAGCCAATCGTTGTTCGATGCGCCGCGCGGCCGCACGGCGCCCTAATTCTGCTATGTGGAGTGACCAGCCATGGCGGTCGGTACGGTCAAGTGGTTTAACGCCCAAAAGGGCTATGGCTTTATCCAGCCTGAGCGCGGCGGTGCGGATGTTTTTGTGCATATCTCCGCTGTCGAGCGCGCCGGCATGGACAATCTACGCGAAGGCCAAAAGCTCAGCTACGAACTGGAGCAGGGTCAGCGCGGTCGGGTTTCGGCAGTCAACCTGCGCGAGGTCTAGGCGTCGAAACACACATATGCGGGCTGCACTACCCCCCGTTGCTTTTGGCAAGGAGAACTGATTGGCAAAAGAAGATCTGATTGAATTCGAAGGCACCGTGCTCGAACTGTTGCCTGATGCCCGTTTTCGTGTACGTCTCGACAATGGGCACGAGACGTTGGCCTACTCTTCCGGCCGGATGAAGAAAAATCGTATTCGAATTCTTGCGGGTGATCGCGTGACCGTCGAAATGACTCCCTACGATTTGACCAAGGGACGGATCAATTTCCGGCATAAAGACGAACGCGCGGCTCCCCCCATGACCCCGCGCCCGCAATATCGCCGACGTTGAAAAGGCGCAGCGTTGTGCGGGATGCATGCCTCGTTCTGAAAAAAAGATTGACATATCCGCAACCCCGCCCAATGTGAGGTGCGAGATCCTTTCTAACTAAGTATTACAAAAAGGCTACAACGTCTCGATGGGTTTTTCTGAACTCGACCTCTCGCCTGAAGTTCTTCAGGCGATTTCTGATGCCGGTTACACCACTCCCACTCCGATCCAGCAACAGGCGATCCCTCATGTAAAGCATGAGCGCGATGTCTTGGGGTGCGCGCAAACCGGCACCGGCAAAACC
>JAFAHP010000250.1 GCA_019237175.1 Alphaproteobacteria bacterium | reverse complement strand
GTGACCATCGGATTGACGTGCTCGAACACGAACCGGCCATCCGGGCGCACGTCGAGCACGAATAGGTCGTTTGGCGAATTCTCGAAGAATACCGAGTGGTAATCGTCGCCGGCTTGCAATTTCGGGTTCATGCTGTTTTTGGTATTGGCATCCGAGTATTCCCCCCCAACCCGAAAAAATTTGCGCTCGACATGGGCAGATCCGGTGCCGGGGATCGACCCCGCAGAAACACTGAGAACCACAAAAAGTTCCGCTGAAATCTGCCAGACCGCAACGGCTGTCGGTGTTCAAGCCAAGGCGGGGCTCTTTGTTGGCCAAGCGGCCGATTTGCACGCGATTTCTGGACGGTGATGATCCCGCAACAACGAGAACGCGCTGTTTGCGGCCGTCCGCCCGCCCGGTGACGCGGCCGGGATCGGTGCGACTGCCGCTCAACCGGCCTGGAAGAAGTAGCGGGATACGTAGCCCGGTAATATGGTGGTGACGTCGCGGTCGCGGCAATGGAAGCCGACGTAACCGTCCGGCCGGATCAGATAGGCTGCGGGGGCCGAGCCGAAATGTGCCGCGAACTCGCCGCTGCAATCGACAAGACCGTCGTAGCCGCTGCCATGCGGCGCAATATGATGGTGCGGAATGTTGCGAAGCAGCGGGTCGGTCGGCCACGGCTGCAACGCATCACCAATATCGAGAAGCACCGGTTGGTGCTCAGCCAGCAGGTCGTAGAGCTGCAGCACCGATCCGCCGTTGGCCCGCGCGAGCGGCACGTCCGGCACCCGGTCGCCAGCTGCTACCTCGGCAAGACCCTCGGCGTGTTCCTCGACGATCGGGCTGTTGCGATAATTGACCGCAGTCCCGGCCAGCGCCCTGCCGACCCGACGCTGGACGATGGCTAGCCCGGCGAACAGCGACATCAGGTGATCACGAGCAAAACGGATCAGGGCGCCATGCGGAGCAAGCAGACGGGTTGCCCGATCGGTTTGGCGGATCACCGCCTCGTCGATCGGCTTGCGCTCGGCCTCGTAGCTGTCGAGCAGTATCGGATCAGCGTCGTCGCGGATCACCCCGCTCAATTTCCAGGCAAGATTGAAGGCGTCCTGAATACCCATGTTCATCCCTTGACCACCGACGGGGCTGTGGATGTGGGCGGCGTCGCCCAGCAGGAAACAGCGGTTACGCCGGAATCGCGCGGCCTCGCGGCGATGGATGCGGAACATTGCCGACCAGTCCATATCCGAGAGAGCCGGCGCACCGGGTATCCTTGCGTCTACCAGCTCCTGGCACTGGCGCAAGGTCGGCTCGCCGGCCCACCCGCTTGGCGCATCGGCGACGACCAGGCGCCAACGGCTCTCAGGCATCGGGAACATGGCGACAGCGCCATCGCGAGCCAGCCAAACGCGTGCCTCTTCCGGATCGACAAAGCCGGCGACCCGAAGATCGGCCAGCAGGAAGTGTTCCGGATAGGTGCTGCCTGCAAAGTCGATCCCGAGCTCCTGGCGCACCATGCTGTGGGCGCCGTCACAGCCGAGCACCCACTCGAACTCGGCGACCTCCTCCCGGTCGCCGATGCGGAGCGAGGTTAGAACCGCGTGATCCCGCGGTTCTAATCGGGTCAACTCGGTGCCGCGCTCGACGTGCACGCCGTGCTGCGCTGCACGGTTTTCGAGGATCTGCTCGGTCCGGTTCTGTGGTACCGAAAGCACAAAGGGGTACCGGCTGTGGATTGTCGATCTGAAATCGACGTGGCCGATTTCGTTATTCTCGCCAAGCATCCGCATCGTGCCGATCGGCTGACCGGCCGCGCGAAAATCGTCGACAATTCCCATCAGCTGAAAGGTTTCGAGCGTACGGGCATGGATCGCGATTGCCTTTGAGTGTGGCGAGCGAGCGCCTTCTTTGTCGATCAGACGGCACCCAACCCCGTCCCGCGCGAGTTCATGCGCCATTACGAGGCCGGTGGGGCCGGCCCCGACGATAAGCACCTTTGCCGAACCAGACATCCTAACCTCATCTATCCCTGTTATTTCTCGCGAATGCCGAAAAGTCCTGCCGCGAGCAAGGCCTTAAGCCATCTTTCGTGCGCTCGCTTCCGCGTAATTGATTGCGTCCTGTCGGGTGATGGTCATGGCAATCGGCCCCTTCGAGCGGTTACCAATGCCAACCGCGCGCGGAAACGAACGGTTCCGACGGTCGGCTCCGGTTCGGGGCCGCGGACCGGCGAGCCAACGGATGGACCGGACGAGACGTCGATCCCGCGCAGCCGCGGAGGACACCAATTGCTGAGAATCACCGGGCAGGACGGGCGGACCGATGACTGTAGACTTTCTTTGTCGCTACTTTATCCTTCAGATTCCTGAGGCATCGTGAAACGGCGCGAGTTCATCACGCTTCTTGGCGGCGCGGCGGCTTTGCCGGTCCGGGCGCGGGCGCAGCAGGCGGCGGTGCCGGTGGTCGGGTGGCTTTGCAGCGGGTCGCCTGATGCGTGGGCGGTGTATGTTGCCGCCTTCCCACAGGGTCTCGGCGACACCGGCTACGTCGAAGGCGGGAACGTGCTTCTCGAATATCGTTGGGCCGAGGATCAACACGAGCGCTTACCGATATTGGCAGCTGATCTTATTCGCCGCCAGGTGGCCGTGCTCGCCGCGAATACTCCTGCGGTACCGGTGGCAAAGGCGGCGACCTCGACAATACCGATTGTCTTCATGACGTCGGCCGA
>JAFAHP010000397.1 GCA_019237175.1 Alphaproteobacteria bacterium | reverse complement strand
GGTCGTGCCATGCCCGCCGATCCAGCTCGTCCGGAGCGGTATTGAAAAAATGGACAATGTCGCGCTCCTCGCGACCACCGATCTTGATACCGAGCGGATCGACGAGAACAAGCCGAGAAAGCTTGCGCGGACGGCACACCGCGATCTCGGCAGCGATCCAGCCGCCGAATGAGAAGCCGATCATTGCGACCCTGTCGGCCGGGAGAGCGTCGAGCACGGTCAGATACAGCCGTACAAGGTCGTAAATCGTGTCGAAATCGTCCGGTCGCGGCGATCGGCCGAAACCGGGATGCGATGGTGCTAGAATTTCGCCATGCTCGGCGAGAGGTGCCAGAAACGGCGCGCTAAGATTGATGTTGTTGATCCCGTGCACCAGCAATATCGGCATCGGGCCGGGTCGCGAGCCAAGGCAGCGCAACACTTCGAGCCGAAACGGCCCGAAGGTTGCGAACTCGACTTTGGTCACGACGTCACCAGCGCCGGCGGGTGTCGTGCGAACCAAGCGGTCTCGTCCTCGTCGATCGCCGGTAGATCCTGCAACTGCGGCAGCACCTCCCGTGCAGCGAGGATAAAGCTCTTCTCCGCCTCGGCGTGCGTGACCAGCCCTTGCCGCGTCATCATGATGATGTGGTGGATGCCGCCCACGCGCCGGCGGAACTCCTTAATTTGTTTTACGACCGTGTCCGGATTTCCAGCGAACATCTGGCCTTGCGATACAAGCACCTCCGCATCGAGATTGGTCGGACGCGGCCGCCGTGAGACGCCGCTGCGCCACGCGACAGGCGCCATCTCCGGGGCGACGGCGCCCGGCTGAAATTTCGAGAATTGCGGCGCGCTCTTGATGCTGACGGTCAAGAACCAAGCGATTTTCTGGCCGATCCGCCGCCCCTCTTCGTCGGTGTCGCCGACATAGGCGAAGGCCATATACGAGAAACGGTCTTCGCCGGGCGCCGGCAGCCCCGCTTCGGCGCGCGCCTTTTTGTAGGAGTCGAAGGACTGCCGCGTGCGGTCATAGCCGCCGAATAGCAACGTGTTGATGATTCCGCGCCGGCCGAGTTCGGCGCAGGTCGGGAGGTCACTGGTCGCCGCCCAGAATTCGGGCCGCGGCTGTTGGTAGGGGCGCGGCCAGATATTGACATGCGGGTGGGTAAAGAACTTGCCCTCCCAGCTGAACGGCCCGTCATGGCTGGTCAAGGTCTTGTCGATCAGATCGATCGCCTCCCACTCCCGTTCACGGATGCGCATCGGGTTGGCGTCGCCCGATACCATCTCGGTCGCACCCGATTTTACGAACCCGATTTCGAGCCTGCCGCGCGACAACACATCGACCGTGGCATACTCCTCGGCGACACGAACTGGGTCGGGCCGCACCGTGATCAGGGTGCCGAGCGAAAGGATACGGACGCGGCTCGTCAGTCGCGCGACGATACCAGTAATTATCGGGCTCGCCGCCCATAGGTTGTTGATCCCCGCATGATGTTCATTGGTGACGATGTGGACGCCGAGATCATCGCACAGGCGGTATTCGTCCAATACTTCGTCATAAAGGCGCGCTGCGATCGTCGGGTCGCAGTATTTGTTGGGAAGGCTCGCCCTTACCGACCGGGCCTGCTCCAGCACCTCGTTTGGCACAAACGGATACGGATTTTCGCAATGGTTCCACAGCTGCACTCGATCCTCCCGTCAGCTGTTTTCATATATTTCTTAGCAGATTGGTAAGAAATATTTTCACACTGTGTGGCGTTGGAGATCTGCGTCCGAACGTTCAACGAGCGCAGCTGGGTCACTACTCCCTTACCGCAGCCGCACGCCTGCGGCCAAACCGATAAACTCTCGCCGTCACGAACAGCGTTCCGATGTTGATTTGCCGGGCGGTAAGCGTGCAGAAGACGTCGAGGGTCCATTGGATGGTTGCGGGGGCATGCAACCGGCGTTGTTTGCAGGCGCTCCGCGCTCGAATCCCAGTTCTGCATCGCCTTTCACCGCGGTAACAGGGGTTCGAATCCCCTTGAGGACGCCAATTGCATCAGATAGTTAGGAGGACCTGTTCCCCTGGGTGTGCTGGTTGTGTGCCGGCGAACTTTCGGATAATGCCGTTGAGAAATCGGGGTCAGCAAAAACCGGCATGCCGTTGTCGGCACCGCGTCCCGAGGAGGCAAGGCGGTGGCAGGATTCTCGGAAGCCAACATCATCGA
>JAFAHP010000141.1 GCA_019237175.1 Alphaproteobacteria bacterium | reverse complement strand
GGCCGAGGCAGGCATCGACGGTCTCGACCGCCTCGATCGCCGCGTCGAGGCGGCCGGTATGCCCGACCATGTCGGTGTTGGCGTAGTTGAGCACGATGACGTCGAAACGGTGGGCTGATATCGCTTCGACCACCTTGTCCGTCACCTCCGGCGCCGACATCTCAGGCTGCCGATCGTAGGTCGCCACCTTGGGGGAGGGAACAAGAATCCGCTCCTCCCCCGGGAA
This sequence comes from Alphaproteobacteria bacterium, assembly GCA_019237175.1. GTDB lineage: Bacteria > Pseudomonadota > Alphaproteobacteria > ATCC43930 > CGMCC-115725 > AP-15. Next base: position 2,270 of record JAFAHP010000141.1, on the reverse strand, counting down.
AACCGACTCGCGGCCACCGTTGAAAAAGAACGTGACATGCGCGTATTTTTCGGTCTCCGCAATGCGCAGCTGCCTCAGACCGGCCCGGGAGACCGCCTCGCCAAAGGTGTCGTCCAAGTCCTCGGGCGGAAACAACGTACCGAGCAGCCGGTTGAGCTCGGCGGAATACTCGACAAGCCCGAGTGACGCGGCAAATGAGACACGCTTCTTCCGCGCAAAGCCGACGAAATCGGGGTCGAGCAGCGCGGCGGCGATCTCGCGTATCCGGTCGGCACGGAAGTTCGCGATAAACACCCCGTCGCCGTCCCACATCCCGCGGTAGCCACCGATCGCGGTCGGCTGCACGAACTCGTCGGTTTCGCCGCGCTGATAGGCGGCTTCGATACCGAGCACCGGGTCCTCCGCCCTTTCCCCGATGCCTTCGACAAGGAGCCGATAAGCCTTTTTCACGCGGTCCCAGCGCTTGTCGCGATCCATCCCGTAATAGCGGCCGCAAAGCGTGGCGACCCGTCCACCAGCAAGGTCCGCGACGTCCCGCTGAAAGTTCTGCAGATAGGCCGCCGCAGCCTTCGGCGGTGTATCGCGGCCATCGAGGAAAGCGTGAACCGCGACCGGCAATCCTGCTTCGGCGAGGATGCGGGCGAGTGCGGCGATCTGATCCTGATGGGAATGGACGCCGCCCGGCGACATCAGCCCCATCAAGTGGGCGGTCCCACGACTTTCTTTGAGTTTGCCTATGAACTCGCGCAACGCCGGCATAAGTGCGAGCTTGCCCGCGGCGATCGCCGCGTTGATGCGCGGCAAATCCTGCATGACCAGCCGTCCTGCGCCGATATTGGTGTGGCCGACCTCGGAATTGCCCATCTGACCGTCGGGCAGCCCGACATAGTGCTCGCTCGCCTGCAGCTGCGCGTGCGGCCAGCGCGCCAGCAGCCGATGCCATATCGGCGTCTTGGCCGCCGCGATCGCGTTGTCCTCGCCTTCCAGCCGGACGCCCCAGCCGTCGAGAATGCACAGCACGAGCGGATCGGGACGACGAGAAATCATCTCTGGCAACCTCGGCAAGCAGGAATAATCTTTATACGCGAAACCGAAACGGGGCGTCAGGGTCCCGCAAGAAACGTGAAGCAGCCCTTCAAATCGGCCCTCAGCTGAAACCCAGATCGCGTCGGCGAAGGTCGGTGCCCATCGCACCTCGCCGACGACCTGGGCCGCGACACTTTGCTGTCCTTGTCCTTGTGGCGTCGGGTCGATCACCGCGCTGACCCCCGGTCAACAAGGCGAAATCCTCGAACCGAGCGAGCGGTTGGCCAATGCGAGCACCCACCATTTTCCCCGCCATGTTCGCGGGACCGATTTCAGGCGGCGTGGCGGTCGGGGATGAGGAACCGCTCAATTCCCACCTTGTTCCAAAGAAGAGTGAATGTTCGTCCGCGGCAAACGTAGGAGTGAGACGATGCATCGGAAAATGGCCCCTGCGCTGTTCTCGGGAATCTTAGCCGTCGGTCTTGGAGGCGCACCGGTGGTCGCCTTTGCCCAGGCCGGCGGAGCGGTCCAATCCCCGCCCCCGTCCGCCAGCGGGGATAAAGCAGCGCCGACGCAGCCGGACGAAGACCTGAGCGGCGGCAGCTCGACTGGATCGTTGAGCCACCGGCTGAACCGGTCGGGGGGCGTCATCCATCCCCGGGCCGACATCGACCCCGGCCTGACCCAGCCCGCCCCCGACATCGGCCCACACAGCATGCCGGTGATCCCGCCGCCAGGCACCCCTGGCGGAAACCCCGACATCAAGCCGAAATAGCGTTCCTCGTCAGCAGCCGAGCTTGACCGCCAGATCGATGAAATCTTCAGCGATCACGTCGAAGTCGTGTTCGGCCTTCAAATCCCTGGTTTTGTTGGGGCCGTGTTCGAGCGGCCGGCTGACAAAGGCGGTATGGAAGCCGCGACTGCGCGCCGCGACCAGATCGCCGTTGTGCGCTGCGACCATCATGCATTCCTCAGGCTTCAGGCCGAGGAACTCCGCAGTCCGGTCGTAGGCTTCAGGCTGCGGCTTGTAGGCGCGGGCGACTTCGGCGCCGAGGATCGCGTCCCACGGCAAGCCGACATGTTTGGCCATGTTCACCATCAGCGCGACATTGCCGTTCGACAATGTCGCGAGGATGTATTTGCGCTTGAGCCGGGTCAGTCCTTCGACGGTATCCGGCCACCCATCGAGCCGGTGCCAGGCGCGGTTCAGGTGGTCGATATCCGCTTCGCCGAGTCCGGATATT
>JAFAHP010000095.1 GCA_019237175.1 Alphaproteobacteria bacterium | reverse complement strand
GCCAAACCCTTGCCCATAAAAGAGGTTGTCGCCGAGCACGAGGGCCGAGCGGCGGCCGGCGATAAAGTCCCGCCCGATCAGAAAGGCTTGCGCCAAGCCTTCAGGGCGCGGCTGGACAGCGTAGCTCAAAGAAATGCCCCAGGCGCTGCCGTCGCCAAGCAATGCGTGAAACTGAGGGGCGTCGTGCGGCGTCGTAATGATCAAGATCTCGCGGATGCCGGCCAGCATCAACGTCGTCAGCGGATAATAGATCATTGGCTTGTCGTGAACCGGCAGCAGCTGCTTGCTGACGGCAAGGGTGATCGGCCACAATCGACTGCCGGTGCCGCCGGCAAGGATGATCCCCTTCATCGCGTCATCTCGCCAAGGGTGGCCAACACCCGCCGCAGGGATTTGCGCCAATCGGGTTGTTTGAGCCCAAAGACCTCGCGGATCCGCCCGCAATCGAGCGCCGAATTGAGCGGGCGCGCTGCCGGTGTCGGATAATCGCCGCTGGCGATTGCGGCCAATCGCGGCCGTGGTCCGCGTGCTTGCGCGAAGATGGCCTCGGCAAAGCCGTACCAGCTCGTGCTCGGGAGCCCGGCGAAATGATAGGTCCCCCAAGCGGCAAACCCGGGCCGGCGACAAGCCGCGGCTAACGCGATCACAGCGTCGGCGATATCGCGCGCTTCGGTCGGGCCGCCGATCTGGTCGGCCACGATGCGCAGCTCGCTTCGTTCGCGGCCGAGCCGCAGCATCGTCTTGACAAAGTTTGTGCCGTGGACCCCGAACACCCAGGAAACGCGCAACACCAGATGCGCCGGATTGGCGCGCGCCACCGCTGCGTCGCCCGCCGCCTTGGAGGCGCCGTAGACGTTCCGCGCCGCGCAGGGCTCGTCCTCGCAATGCGGCGCCGCCCCGGTCCCGGAGTAGACGTAATCGGTCGAGAGATGAATAACCGGCAGCCCGCGCGCCGCCGCCGTCCGCGCCACGATTTCGGCGCCGCCCGCGTTGACCGCGAAAGCCCGCTCGGGCTCGCTTTCGGCGCGGTCGACGGCGGTATAGGCGGCACAGTTGACGACTGCTGTAATCTGCGGGGTTGCCAGCACCCGCACGACATTCGCCGGGTTGCAGATATCACACGCCGTCCGGTCGAAACTCCGCCCGGCTTCCCCGACACGTTCGGACAGCGCCCGCCCGACCTGTCCACCCGCGCCAAGAATGAGAAGGTTCACGCCGCCTCCGGCGGACAACCGAGGCGTTCCTGCCGATAGATCTCGCCGGCGCGCCGGCACCAGTCGCGATTAGCGATGTACCAATCGACGGTGCCTGCGAGACCAGCGCCAAGCTCGTGGCGAGGCCGCCACCCGAGATCGCTTTCGATCTTGCCGGGATCGATCGCATAGCGCGCGTCATGTCCCGGGCGATCATTGACAAAGGTGATCAAGCGGGCATGCGGCGCGCCGTCGGGCTGACGTTCATCAAGCAGCGCACAAATCGCGGTGACGATGTCGATATTGCGTGCCTCGGCCCGCGCCCCAACCAAATAGGTTTCGCCCACTCGACCCTTCGCCACGATCCGCCGCAAGGCCGAAACGTGGTCTTCGACATAGAGCCAATCGCGAATATTCAAGCCGCGGCCGTAAACCGGCAGCGGTTTGCCGGCCAGACCATTGAGCACCATTAGCGGGATCAATTTTTCCGGAAACTGGTAGGGGCCGTAGTTGTTTGAGCAGTTCGAGACCACAACCGGTAATCCGAAGGTGCGGTGCCACGCGCGGGCAAGATGATCGGCGCTGGCCTTGCTGGCCGAATAGGGCGAACTGGGGCGGTACCGGCTGTCGGCGGTGAACCGGCCCGTCGGACCGAGCTCGCCATAGACCTCGTCGGTCGAAACCTGCACAAAGCGAAACCGCGCCCGCCCATCGGCATCGAGCCCGCGCCAGTAATCGGATGCGGCTTCGAGCAGGACTGCTGTTCCGACGACATTGGTTGCAATGCAGACAGCAGGGGTGTCGATAGTGCGGTCGACGTGGCTTTCGGCGGCAAGGTGGTATACCGCAGAAGGGCGGTGCTCGCAGAGAGCTGTCGCCATTGCTGCGCGGTCGCAAATGTCGGCACGGATAAAAACGTGATTGTCGCGCGGGAGGACTGGCGCCAAGTTGTCCATGTTGCCGGCATAGGTGAGCTTGTCGACGGTGACGACGCGTTCGCCGTCCGCAACCAAAGCGCGCACCAGCGCCGAACCGATAAACCCGGCCCCACCTGTGACCAAGACGGTCATCGCCCCACCCTCTTCTCCCCCGCGATCCCCGGGTCAAGCTCGGAGGTAGGGCGGAGGCGAGGGTATTCGAACAGATCCGGCTGTGCAGCCAGGGGCGGCCAGCGGCCGTCGCGTTCGGAAACGATCGGCGTTTCGGCGATTACCGGCCACGCGATCAGCAGTTGCGGATCGTTCCAGGCGATGCCGCGTTCGTGCTCCGGGCTATAGTAATCCGTGACTTTGTAAAGCACTTCGGTATCGTCTTCGAGTGTGCAGTAACCATGGGCAAAACCCGCCGGCACCCAAAGCTGGTGCCAATTCTCTGCACTCAGCACCACCCCGACATGACGTCCAAAACCGCGCGATCCACGGCGGATGTCGACAGCAACGTCAAAAATCGCCCCACGCGTCACCCGCACGAGCTTTCCCTGCGCCGCCGGCGGCAGCTGGTAATGCAGTCCGCGCAATGTCCCCCTGGCCGGGTTAACGACATGATTGTCTTGGACAAAGAACTCCGTAATCCCGATCGCGGCAAATTCGCGCGCGTTCCAGGTTTCGAAAAATCGACCGCGCACATCGCCGACACCGCGAGGCGCTATCACCTTAACTTCGGTCAAATCCGTATCGAGCACTTGCACATTGTTGATGCGCGTCACTATCCGCTACCCCTCAATCATGCGATGCGATCGAATATGGCGGGATGTCGTAAGACGGTGTGAGCGGCTCCGTCCAGACGCTGCTTCCGGTTCATGTCGGTTGAAATGCCGCAGCCCCCGTCGCGACGCCGACAGTCAACAAGATCGAGTGCGGTGAGGCCATGCCGGTCTGCGTGCACGACACGTGCCGGTCGAGGTGGCGCGGGATCTATGTCGGATCGCGTTTTCGCCCCTCGATCCCAATCTTCGAATTTTGTGATGACGAGATCTCGCCCCGCAGCGGTCTTGAATGTCGCAGTAGGTGGTTACCGGTCATTCGCGGGGAGCCGCTCAGGCGAGGAGACCCCGCTGATTCCGGCCATTCGCCTGACCCGCAA
>JAFAHP010000373.1 GCA_019237175.1 Alphaproteobacteria bacterium | reverse complement strand
GAGCGGCGCGCGATCCGGGGCCTTGGCGCGCCCGCGCGCCGCCCACGCCTTGCTGCGCGTAACCCGCGCCGCCGACCACATGAACGGCATGACGCCATCGGCGAGTTCGCCGGCCAGCTCGACGGTCGGCGAGGTCATTGCCGCCAGATAAATCGGCACCGGCTGCGGAGCGGGTTGCTGCGGGAGGTGTGTGGTTGGGCCTTCGCCGCGCAACCACGCCGCGACCTCGGTCGTGTAGCGCCGCAATGCCGCGACCGGCGACGGCATGTCTGCGCCGAGGGCAGCGTTGACCGGCTGGTGGCTCATACCGAGGCCGAGGATCATCCGCCCGCCGGTGGCATCGGCGATCAGATCCGCCGCCTTGGCGCAGGCGTAGGAGTGGCGCATGTGAATGCTGGCGATCCAGGTTCCGACCTGGATCTGCCGGGTGTCCGCGCCCATCAGCAACGCTGTCGCGAGCGCGTCGTTGTTGACCTCGGCAGCGACGATCGCGTCAAAGCCGGCGTCTTCCGCCTCGCGCGCGATCGCTCTGATCTCGGATGCCCGCCATCCGGCGCCAGGGATGAGCCCGAGCCCCAGTCGTTCAGCCATGTCTCCCCTTTCGATTTATACCGTTCTTGGCGCAACGCATCCGCGAAGCCGCCATCGTGTGCGGGGGCCTCGTGCGTCCCAAAACGCCGGCAGTGATGGTCTGACTTCTGACGCGTCGCCTGACGGCCGTTGCTTCAGGCTGCACCCATCGGCTTATACGACCCGGCGATCCTGCCGGCGCTTTCGAACATTTCCCTCGCCTCGGCGCTGGTAAAGGCCTGCACCGTCACGGCGTCGGTTATGCCGCCTCCGCCAGCGGCCACCAAAGCCAGAACCGAGGCGGCCTTGGCGTCGGGCATCTCGCTGATTACGAGAAAATCGTGCTGACCCATAGTAAAATATAGATGCAGCAATTTGCCGCCGGCCTGCTCGCACACGCGCGCAATCATCGCGTGCCGGTCTTCGGGCTTAGCGAGCCCGCCCCGCAGATATTCGCGCGTAAACCGACCTTGTGTAACAAAAACGGGCATGGAAACCTCCCTAGGACCGACGAGTATGCGGCCATTGCAGCCTCCCCCTTTTTTGGGGAGTGGTACCAGCCTGCGCCGGTTTGGCGTCGCGAACAAGCCGTATCTTTGGCTGCAGCGATATCGCTTTTGGGGTCCCTGGTTCGCGCCGCCATCCAGAGTTCACCGGCCATCCCCTGGTGCGAACGGAGTCCGAGCGATCCGAGCGAGGTGCCGATGCTTATGCCGATGATCAAAAGCGTTCTTCATAACATTGGCGTTTTGATCGTCGGTCTCGCTTTGGCGATACTCGGAACGATTGTCGATTTATTGCTTGGAATACGCGAATTCAAATCACTGCCAGCGGCGATCGCCGGCTTCTTGCTTTTGGCCCTCGGCTTTTTGCTGAGAGTATGGGCGACCTACTACTTTTATCAAAAGCAAATGAAAGTGATTTCGCTGTCGCCGCAGCGCGCGCTGATCACCTCGGGCCCCTACCGCTTTTCGCGCAATCCGCTTTATCTGGGTGGGAACGCCTTCATTTTTCTCGGCGCGGCGCTGCTCTTGGGATCACCGACCGCGCTTTTGATCACCCTTATCCATCTGCCCCTCGTCGATCTTTTCGTTCGGCGCGAAGAAAAGCAATTGGCGAGGGATTTTGGCGACGAGTGGCGGCACTACCGTCAACAAGTGCGCAGATGGCTGTAATCGCGCAGCCGGGTTAGCGCTGGATTATTGTCTGGTACGCCGCTCGATTTCATATCTCGACTTCGAGCCCGACCTCGACGACCTGCGAGACCGGCACGCCGTAATAGGCGGCCGGCAGATTGGCGTTGAGATGCATGGCCGCGAAGACCCGCTTGCGCCATATCGCCATGCCGCGCACCTTGCCGGTGGGCACGACCATGAAGCGCCGCGAATAAAAAGTGATTTGCGCAGGATCGATTTTCTCGAGCGCCGGGTCGCGGCAGGCAAGCTTTAACCCCGCCATGATGTCGGGCTGCTCCATAAAGCCGAAGTAAAGGTTGACGCGGGTGATCCCGGAGCCGACGGGAACCAGTGCGACCCGCTCGGCGGCTTCGACGCGCGGCGCATCGGTCGTCGTCGTTGAAACAAGAAGCATGCGTTCGTGCAAAACGCGGTTGTGCCGGAGGTGGTGGGTAAGCGCCAGCGGGATGCCCGAGGTCGCCGCGGTAAAGATCGCAGCCGCGCCCGGCAGCCGGATCGGACGGCTCTCGACCACCCAATCGGTGAATTCGTGCTCGCGCTGCCGCATGCGCGAGCGCTGCTCTTCGAGCAGCGCGTATCCGGTGCGCCAAGTCAGCATCAGAAACGCGACGACGCCAGCCATTAGCAGCGGAAACCACCCTCCCGCCAGCAGCTTTGTCGCATTAGCGGCGACAAAGACCAGCTCGACACTCAGCAGGGATCCATTGACGATCGCGACGAGGAGCGGGTTGTAGCCCCATTGCAGCGCGACGAGGGCGGCCAGGACCGTTGTGACCGCCATCAGCATCGAAACAGTGATACCGTAAGCGCCGCCGAGCGCGTCTGACGAGCCAAACATGACCACAGCACCAAGTGTCCCGGCGGCAAGCAGCCAGTTGACCATCGGCATATAGATCTGCCCCTTCTCCTGGCTCGCCGTATGAAGCACGCGCATGCGCGGCAGAAAACCCAACTGGATCGCTTGCTGGGTCAAAGAGTAGGCGCCGGAGATGATCGATTGCGAGGCGATCACGGTCGCGATCGTGGCAAACGCCACCATCGGGTAATGCGCCCATCCGGGCGCCAGCAGGTAGAATGGATTTTTGATGGCCTGAGGGTGGGAGAGAAGCAACCCGCCCTGGCCGAGATAGTTCAGCACCAGAGCCGGAAAGACGACGCCAAACCACCCCAAGCGGATCGGGAAAGGGCCGAAATGGCCCATATCCGCATACATCGCCTCGGCACCCGTTAGGGTAAGGAAAGCGGCACCGAGCACGGCAAAGCCGATCGGCGGCGGCGATTGGGTCAGATACATCAGTGCATGATGCGGACTGAGTGCGCCCAGGATGTTCGGCGCGCCAATAATCCCGCGCAGACCGAGCACGGCGATGACCAGGAACCAGAGCAGCATGATCGGCCCGAAGATGTGGCCGATGAACGCGGTTCCCTTGCTCTGCACCAGGAACAGGCCAACCAGTATCGCAGCGCTGAGGGGAACCACCGCGGGTGCCAAGCGCGGTGCGTCGAGCTTGAGACCCTCGATCGCGCTGAGCACCGAAATCGCCGGTGTGATGACCCCATCGCCATAGAGGAGGGCGGCCCCGACCAAACCGACGATCATCAGGGAGGCGCGCCAACTGCCGCGCGGCGCATTGCGAACATCGAGAAGCGCCAATAACGCGACGATGCCGCCCTCGCCCCGGTTGTCGGCGCGCATGATCAGGATGGCGTATTTGAATGAAACGATGAGGATCAGCGCCCAGAGGATCACCGACACGATACCCATCACGGCTTCAGGCGAGATCGTTCCCGCGGCGTCTGCGGCCTGTTTGAACCCATAGAGCGCGCTCGTGCCGATATCGCCGTAGACAACGCCGAGTGCGGTCAGAGCGGCAGCGATCGGCACCGTCCTTGCGCCCTGTCGGGGCGGTGCTGCTGGTTCAGCAACGGTTTCCATGTCTGCGCCCTCTCGACCC
>JAFAHP010000803.1 GCA_019237175.1 Alphaproteobacteria bacterium | reverse complement strand
ATCGATCACGACGGCGACACCCGCCAATATCTCGCCGGTCACGGCGTCGGCCCGCTGCGACAGCTGCTCAAAAAGCGCCGGCCCCACGGGTGTCGTCTTTTGCGCCGCGGCGCCGCGTTGGGCGGCGATCAGCGCCTGCAGCTGGGCGACGAGTTTCGCCCTTGCGGCATCGTCCTGCAACGTGTCGACAAGGCGCTGCAGTTCATCGGCCGATACCGGGGCGGCTTGCGCCGGTGGAGGCGGCGCATCCGCCCGCACGGCGTGCGCCGGAGGTGGCGCCTCCGCCCCCACGGCGGGCGCCGGAACGGCGATGAGAAAAATGAGCCAGGCAAAAGGTGTAATTGCGAGGAGCCGCAGGCGACGAAGCAATCGCGATCCCCAGATTGCTTCGCTTCGCTCGCAATGACAGCGGTGGGGGACTAACAAGAAACAAGATGGATTACGCTGATGGCGTTCAGCGGCAGGCATCCCCCTCACCCAGCTTCGGCTAAGCCCCCGGAACGCCCGCCCTTGGCGGGCGGCCGTCCGGGGGTGCGCCTCGCCAACCCTACGCAACCCTCTCCCCCATTGGGGGCATAAGCGCTAACTTAATGGTTGATGATCGCCGGCCGATGGGTGTATCTTTGCGGGGATGGACGAGGACATCCTGGCCGGCGTTGCGGAAGACTGGCAGGTCGTGCTGCGGGTGTTGCCGTCGGGTTGGCAGGAGAAGGCGCGCGAATTGGGAGCGCTGCGGCGTTATCGGGAGTTCCCGGATGCGGGGACGTTGCTGCGCGTCTTGCTGATCCACTTGGCGGAAGGCTGTTCGTTGCGCGAAACGGCAGTGCGGGCGGCGGAAGGACGGTTGGTGACGGTCTCGGATGTCGCGCTGCTCAAAAGGCTGCGGGTAAGCGGCGAATGGTTTCGCTGGATGGGTGAGGAATTGATGCGCCACTGGATGACAGCTCGGCCGGTGCTGCCACTGCTGGGCGCCGGCTGGCGCGTCCGCATCGTTGATGGCTCGACGGTCAGCGAGCCGGGCGCGACCGGGTCGACCTGGCGATTGCATTACGCGGTGGGGCTGCCGGCATTGGCCTGCGAGGAGGTCCACGTCACCGCCACGTCGGTAGGCGAATCGTTGTGTCGGTTTCAGGTCGCGGCGGGAGACTTGCTCATTGCCGATCGCGGCTTTGCCACCCGCAACGGCGTACGGCACGTGCACCAGCATGGCGGGGCGGTGATCGTGCGTCTCAATCTGACGAACCTGCCCTTGAGCGACCGCGAAGGTCAGCCGTTTGCCTTGCTGCCGCAGTTGCGCACCCTGAACGGGGATCAGATCGGCGATTGGCCGGTCGCGGTGAGCGAGGACAAGAACGGTTCGCAGCCCATTACCGGGCGCGTCTGCGCGATCAAAAAGAGCCAGACGGCGGCGGAGCGCGCCCGCGCAAAGGCCGAGCGCGAGTCGCGCCGCGGTGGCCATCAGGTCCAACCCGAGACGCTCGAAGCGGCCGAATATATCTTCGTGTTCACCACCCTGGCCGCCGACATCCCGGCGCCGGCCATCCTGGAAATGTACCGTGGACGATGGCAAGTCGAACTGGCCTTCAAGCGGCTCAAATCGCTGCTTGCCCTCGGCCATCTCAAAAAAGTCGATCCGCAGGGCGCCAAAGCGTGGCTTCAGGGTAAGCTGCTCGTCGCCATCCTGATCGAGACGTTGATTGCCTTGGCCGAGCGCTTTTTTCCCTGGGGCTACCCGCTCGTCCCGGATTCCTCGTCGCTGCCTTTGGCGGGAAACCTCACTCATGCTGCACCTTCTTAGCGCCGCCATAAACCCGCCGATCTCCCTTGAACATAGCTTGCGGCGATGGGATGGCATCGCTCGCCGTCTCGCCGAGCCCCCGCGTCGCAGACACTTGCAGAGGGAAATGCTTTGCGATCTGTTATTAAGTTAGCGCTTATGTCCCTCGATGGGGGAGGATTAGGAGGGGGTGAATGCCGCCCCAAAGAACGAGCCAAACCACGGTATGCAGGTTGCGCTGACTTCATCATCCTCGACCAGAGAGCCCTCGGCAGGCATCACCCCCAACCCGACCCGCCCCGATCAAGGGGGCGGGAGCGCGCTGACCACCTGTGAGTGAATACCGTAGCTACCACCCGGAGCTCGGTGAGGGGGTGCCGCGCGATCGGAAATTGGCCTAAATAGAAAGCGACTTACGATGAGGAGGTTTTGATGGACGACCAAACCCGCACCGAACTCGAAGCCGCGGCCGTTCGCCGCCTAGTACAGCACCTGCGCGAGCGCGCCGATGTACAGAACATCG
>JAFAHP010000785.1 GCA_019237175.1 Alphaproteobacteria bacterium | reverse complement strand
CCTTCGGGATCGTGCTGAGCGGCGAGGTCACCCGGCTCGATTTCGCCCGCGCTCTCGGCGGGCTGGCCGGAATGCGCGGCAACGATCTGCTCCGCGTAAAGGGGATCGTGCGGTTTGCCGACCGGCCTGAGCGGCCGGCAGTCGTGCAGGCGGCGCAGCATGCGCTGTTCGCCCCGGAATGGCTCGATGATTGGCCTGACGAAGACCGGCGCAGCCGGCTCGTCTTTGTCGTGCACGAGGTGCCGCGGGCCGAGATCCTCGACGCCTTTACCTTTGCCAACCCCACGGTGTGGCGGTCACCATCCTAGGAGGCTGACATGTTCGATACCATCGTCGCAGGCGGTACCGCCGTCCTTCCTTCGGGCGCCGAGCCTTCCGATATCGGTATCAGTGGCGAGCACATCGCCGCGATCGGCGCACCCGGCAGCCTCGCGGCGATCGGTGCCGGTCGGACCGTCGACGCGTCAGGCCAGATCGTGATCCCGGGCGGCATCGACCCGCATGTCCATTGCAACTGGCCGATGCCGATGCCCGGTGTCGCTCAGCCGATGCTGACCGAGCCGGCCTCGCGGGTCAGCCTCGCGGCGTTGCACGGCGGTACGACGACGACGATCGACTTCGCCCCGGTCGAGGGCGGGGAGACGATCCAGCAGGCGATCGAACGGCGGCACAAGCAATGGGCCGGCGCCTGCTATGGCGATTACGCCTTTCACACGATGCTGCTCGGCAAGATCGCACCCGAGCGCCTCGGCGAGCTCGCCGAGGCGGTGCAGGCCGGACACGCCTCGGTCAAGATGTTCACGACCGACATCACGCCCTCGCGGCGCGGCCGCATGGTCGATTTCGGCGATATCTGGGAGGTACTCAAGGTCGTGGCGCAGGCCGGCGGGATCGCCGCGATCCACGCCGAAGACAACGACATCGTCATGCACATGTACGAGAAGCTGACCCGCGAGGACCGCACCGGCTTTGAGAACATGGCCGAGGTGCACAACACCCTATCCGAAGATCTGTCGTTCAACCGGGTGATCCGGCTCGCCGCCAATATCAAGGGTGCAGCCCTCTACATGATGCACATCTCGGCCAAGACCGGGGTCGACGCGATCGCCGCGGCGCGCGCCAAAGGGGTGCCGATCTATGGCGAGACCCTGCACCAATACCTGATGTACACCGCGGAGGACTACCGGCGGCCCAACGGCCAGATCTACCACACTTACCCGTCGCTGAAGTTCCGCGCCGACCAGGAGGCATTGTGGGCGGCGACCGACCACGGGGCTATCCAGACCGTCGCGACCGACGAGATCTGCTGTCCGCTACGGATCAAACTGCAGGGCCGCCGGATCGACGATACGTCCGGCGGCAATGCCGGGGTCGAGCCGCGGCTGTCATTGATCTACACCGAGACCGTCGAAAAGCGCGGCTATGGGCTCGGGGATTTTGTCGGCCTAGTTTCGGCCAACGCCGCCAAGATCATGGGTCTTTACCCGAGGAAGGGCGCGCTGGCGGTCGGCTCCGACGCCGACATCGTGCTGCTCGACCCGCGCCAGCGCAAGATCGTGCGCGGCGCCGAACTGCACGAGGCCGATTACACCCCGTGGGAGGGCCGCGACCTCGCCGCCTGGCCGTCGCTGGTCATGCTGCGCGGCAAGGTCGTCGTCGAAAACGACGCCTTCTCTGGCGACGTCAAAGACGGCCAATTTCTAACCCGAAAGGTGCCGGAGGAGATCCGGATCCGACCGGCGGTTTAGTAGCGGGTCGTCGCCCGGAAACGCGTGGTGCAGGATAAAGACCTCCGCCGACGGTGAGGGCACCGAGACTTAATGGTCCTGCGTCATCGCTGTGTCTCGACATCCACATCGACACCGCGAAGGGCTTGGCGCTGTGCCTGGTTGCGCCGCCACCCGGACGGCGTATAAATTTTTCAAAAAAGTTAGACAATTTTCTCTTTGGCTGCTATACTCCTCTTATCGCAAAACCAAAGAGGAGTTTTTCGGATGGTTATCGAACTCGGAAGCGTTGTCACGGCTCAGGGCGAGAACGGGAGCTTCGACGGGATCGTGGTCGAGGGACCGTTATATCGGATCGATGCAGCAGACGGATCGGCGCCGTCGCTGCTCCCGGCGCAGCGGATCCAAAGCAGCGAACCGCGGCACGAACAGCAATCCCTCGAATCTGCGGTTCGTGCGCTTCACGTTGCGCATCGCGGCGACAAGCGATTGCAAACGCTGTTTGTCTGGCTCAGCGGTTTCTCCCGGAACCGGCGCGAAACCACCGTTGATCGCGCAAGCGCAGCAACAGGGCTGCCGGAGAATACCGTCAAGGACGTTTTCCATTCTCTCCAAACCGCCGGCATGGGGCGTTATGTGAAGGGTGGACGGAACGGCCATAAGTCGCGCTTCCGCTGGAGCTTCCCGGCTTTCAAGGTCGCCGCTGAGTTCCTTGGCCGCGGCTAAGATGAAATCTCGCGTGGGGGATCCCGACGATGGGGGACCCCTCTCAGCGGTGTAATTAGCTATGATCGCCGGCGAGAATCTGCTTATCAAATTCCAATTTCTTAATCAAACGTTCTATCTCTTTAGGGCCAATCTTACCTCGAACGATGAGCCGGAAACTGGCGTCTGGCGAGAGTAGCCCGCGGGTAAGCTCGCGCTCTCCCTCGGCTAGACGCGTCGAATTGCCGTGCAACTGCGGTGTCAAGGAAAGATTTTCGGTAGCGGCCTCTAGATCCTGCACAGTCTCGGGCTCAATGTCGACTTCGTTAGGCCATGCGCGCATTTCAGCAGAAATTAATTCTAGAAATTGTTTTCCGATGTCCCCCGGATGCGCGGTCCATAAGATGCGCGTCTTTTGTCCGTGCCGACCGAGCTTTAATTCTCCGAATTTTAAACGATGCATTTCTCTAAAGAGACCTAAAACCGTTCCGGAGGAGACATTAGGAAGCGCCCCAGCAACACGGTCCACGACCGTTTCCGTCACCCTATTTTGATAGCGCGCCAGCCAAGAAAGAACCTGCTTGGCAGCCGGATCATGGCGAAATTTCTCGTAAAGCTGTTCCACCGCGCTAGCTGTCTGCATGGAATTCAGCCCTGAAAGTCACGTGATACTCGCGATATAGATTTTTTGTATAGAATGTCAACTGCGCTTTTATAAAAGCCCAAGTCGACTTTTGCGTACGTTAGTGCTTGGCGTCGCCAAGACGCAACGCGCAGCCCGCGAGAGAGCGATAATCCCCTCTGTGAAAATGTTCACGACCGACATCACCCCAAGCCGCCGCGGCCGCATGGTCGATTTCGGCGACATCTGGGAGGTGCTGAAGGTGCTCGCCCAGGCGGGCGGCGTCGCCGCGATCCATGCCGAGGACAACGACATCGTCATGCACATGTACGAGAAGCTGACCCGCGAAGACCGGACCGGCTTTGAGAACATGGCCGAGGTGCACAACACCTTGTCGGAGGACCTCTCATTCAACCGGGTGATCCGGCTCGCCGCCAACATCGAAGGTGCCGCCCTCTACATGATGCACATCTCGGCGAAGACCGGGGTCGATGCGGTCGCCGCCGCACGCGCCAAGGGCGTGCCGATCTACGGCGAGACCCTGCACCAGTATCTGATGTACACGGCCGAGGACTATCAGCGGCCGAACGGGCAGATCTACCACACCTATCCCTCGCTCAAATTCCGCGCTGATCAGGAAGCGCTGTGGCAGGCGACCGCTCACGGCGCGATCCAGACCGTCGCGACCGACGAGATCTGCTGTCCGCTCAGGATCAAATTGCAGGGCCGGCGGATCGATGACACGACCGGCGGCAATGCCGGGGTCGAGCCGCGGCTGTCATTGATCTACACCGAGACCGTCGAGAAGCGCGGCTACGGGCTCTCGGATTTTGTCGGCCTGGTGTCGGCCAACGCCGCCAAGATCATGGGCCTCTATCCGCGCAAGGGCGCGTTGGCGGTCGGCTCGGACGCCGACATCGTGCTGCTCGATCCGCGTCGGCGCCACACCGTGCGCGCGGCCGAGATGCACGAGGCCGACTATTCGCCGTGG
>JAFAHP010000775.1 GCA_019237175.1 Alphaproteobacteria bacterium | reverse complement strand
TTCAGCGATGTCGCGCCGACACGGATAAGCGCTTCCGCCGGCCGCGGCACCGGGCGCGGAACGCGCCCCACACGAAACCGCCCCGGGACTGTTTGATCGACAATCACAGCCGTCATTGGCATGTCCGCGGCCATCGGCTTCTCCTGCGTTGCGGCGTATATGTTCTTTGATCAGTGTTCAATGAACATGTTATATCACGGAAGACGGCCGATCAAGTGTGGGTCACCGGCCAGGGAGATAGAAATGGCTGACAGGGTTCTGGTGACGGGCGGTTCGGGCTTTCTCGCCGAATGGCAGATCGTGAAGCTCCTGCAGGCGGGCTATGACGTTCGCGCTACGTTGCGCGACCTTGCTAGGGCGGATGAAGTGCGCACTGCGGTGACGCGCGAGATCATTCCTGCGGATCGCCTGAGTTTCGTTCAGGCCGATCTGCTGCGGGAAGCGGGATGGAGCGAAGCCGTGAGCGGCTGCCGCTTCGTCCAGCACATCGCGTCGCCTTTCCCCGCCGGCCAGCCTGAAAATCCCGACGATCTCATCGTTCCGGCGCGCGACGGCGCCCTGCGCGTCTTGCGCGCCGCCGTCGCGGCGAAAGTCGAACGCGTGGTGATGACGTCGTCGTCGAGCGCGCTTTCCGACCCTCCGGGGCGAAGGCCGGTTCCACTCACCGAGGCGCATTGGACCGATCCCGACGCCCGCGGCACCACCCCTTATGTGAAATCGAAGGTTCTCTCGGAGCGTGCGGCTTGGGATTTCATGAAGGCAAATGGCGGCGGCACGGAATTTTCCGTTGTCGTGCCGACGACGATCATCGGCCCCGTGCTGTCGCCCGATCTGTCGGCCTCGGTGCAGGCCGTCAGGCGTCTGATGACCGGGGATATGGCCGG
Source organism: Alphaproteobacteria bacterium (assembly GCA_019237175.1). GTDB lineage: Bacteria > Pseudomonadota > Alphaproteobacteria > ATCC43930 > CGMCC-115725 > AP-15. The sequence continues at coordinate 2,323 of JAFAHP010000775.1, read as the reverse complement.
CATTCCCCGGCTGGGTTTTCCGTTCGTCGATGTACGCGACATCGCCGATCTCCAGGTGCTGGCGATGATACGGTCGGAAGGGGCCGGTCAACGCATCACTGGCGGCGGCACATTCACCTGGCTTGCCGATGCCGCGGCGATCCTGCGTCGGCGTTTGGGCGAGGTGGCCGCAAACGTTCCGACCCGCACCGTGCCGAGCATCATCGTGCGGCTGATGTCGCTGCGCGATCCGGTACTACGTTCGGTGGTGCGCGAACTGAATCAGGAACGTATCGTCTCATCGGCAAAGGCGCAGCGCCTGTTCGGCTGGACGGCGCGGCCGGTGGAGGAAAGCCTGATCGATTGCGCGCGCAGCCTGACCGCGTTGGGCCTGGCACCCTGAAGCGCGGCCCGTGAAATGCGCAGCGGACGTTGCGGAAAGTCTTGAACTCCAGACCATTACCCGAGGGATCGCGCAGCAACTTCGGAGCTTCCTCGCGCGGCTCTCCTTGATGGCGCGTTTGTGATTGATCAGAAGCACGGTCCCTCGCTTGCCGCCGCTCTGTCAGACGTTCCCAATCCGGCCAGTCCAGTTCATTCCAACAGGCTGCCACGCTGCCTGCTCCCCCGGCCTGGCCGCGTGCTGCCGCGCCGCCACCTCGGGCGAGGCGACACGCCCGACGAGATGATGGCCGAAGAAATCAATGTCGAGCCGTTCCCGCATCGGCTTCCCGGCTCTTCCCAGCCTTGGCGAAGGATTGGCGTAGGCCTTCGAGTCATGTTCAATGAACAGCGCCGCACAGCCGCGGCAGGAACGAACACGTCCGTCCGGGATGGCGAAAAAAACTATCGAGCGGCAAGTGGTTCGCAAGGCGCGTGGCTTCGGCCAGGAACGCCGCGGCGAGATCCTGGCTGCCGCCACCGAGCTCTTCGCGTCCGAAGGCTATGGCCGGGTCACGACGCGGGCCCTGGCCCAGAAAGCGGGCCTCTCCCAGACCGGGCTCTACGTGTATTTCAAGACGAAGGAAGAGATTTTGCGCGCGATATGCGACCAGACCCATGATGCGTTGACGGCAGAATTCGATGCCGCGGTCGCTACCGCGCGCTCGCCAGAGGAAGCGCTCAGCAAACTCGTGCGCAGCTATATTAATTTTGGTTTGGCCCACCCGGCAGAATACCAACTCACCTTCACAATCAGTCCCGACGCTTTGGCGCCGATCGAGAAAGACTTTTCTCAGCCATTCGATGCCCAGGAGCCAGGCGCGCGCAGCTTTCTGAGATTCCGGGATCACCTCGTCAGGATGGGCAAACAGGGGCTCAAGATTGGTCCCGACCCTATGACCGCGGTCCAGATCCTGTGGTTCGTTGGCCACGGCGCGGTTTCGCTGCTGATCAGCCGCTCGCATTTTCCATGGTCGGAACGAAAAAGGCTGCTCGACAGTCTAGAGCGGTTCGTGCTGGCCGGACTGTGCGTGCCTTGAACCAGAACGTCCCGGCGTGCGCCAAAACCGGCCCACGTGTCGGGCTGGCCGCCGGATCCCCCCGTGCAAATAAAAGACCTATGCCCGACCGCCAGCCAATCGGCAGGGTCGGCGAAGGGTTTCGGATCCTGGCCGTCCGCGACCTGTCCCGCCGTACCGAGGGCCTGCGACGAACCCGACCGGGATCACCGCGACGAGCGCCGGCCGAATCCGCTAGTCGGACCCCGAGCGCCGCGGCATTGCCGCTAGGACCGCGGCCGGGCGCAGGAGGGTATTAGGCGGCGACGCTTTCGCGCCGCGCGCCTCGGACGCGCGCAATCATCGCCGCAGCGTTGCGGTGCAGGATCTGTTCGCGCGCATCCTCGCCGATCTCTGCTTCGGCGAGCGCCTTATGGGTCCAGTCACAGCCGAACTCGGTGCCGTCAGTGCCGCACACGATCCGCTCGGCGCCGTAGAGGCGCACGCCCGCCTCGATCGCGCGCGGGCCGAACGAGTTGCAATCGACGTACACCTTCGCCTTGCGGAAGCGTGCCGACGGCAGCTCCTCGTCCGGCGTGTCGAGCAGGCAGCGGTGGTCCATGCGCTCGACCTCGTAGGGGATGTTGCCGCCCAGATTGTGGACCACGATCGTCGCGTCCGGGTAGGGCGCGAGGACATCGGTCAGGCACAGCGTCACCATCACCGACGACAGGCTCGCCTGCATATCGAGCGTGCCGTTGCGCCGGCGCGCGTTGTCGGTGTCGCCGCCGACCTTGGGGAAGGCGTCGCCCGGGCGCGGGCCGTGATGGATCAGCAGCGCCGCGCGGTAGCGGTTGGCGACCTCCAACAACGGACGTACGGCCTCGGCGTCCTTGCGGGTCAGG